>JBGPMO010000008.1:0-12028 GCA_041487075.1 Minisyncoccia bacterium | reverse complement strand
CGGATCAATTGATGGCATTTTTGAAAATATCGGGCTCATCAAATCCACCACGGCAAAGAAACTCGAGGAAAGCCGCGAACAAACCTTCCTTTCAAAAAAACTGGCTACCATCCGAAAAGATGCGCCCGTTGAAATTCCTGAACTTGCCGCTCTTGCCGTCCGCACGCCGGACGCTGCGCTCCTCGGCCCTTTTTTCACCAAACTCGGGTTTACGAGCCTGCTCCGGCGCCTGACCGAACCCAATAGCTCTCCTCAAAGCTAACCATAAGCCGTATTTCATTGCGTGGAGCCCCAAACTAAGTTACCATTTAGAGTAAGGTAGCCGTTCATCGTTCATGGCATCTTTTTTATTTATCGCGATCCCCGTCGTGCTTGCCGCTCTCGGCTTTTTTCTTTTTTCTCAACGCCATACCGTTAAAAAAACTCCTGCCACGCTCACGATTGAGGAAAGCCGACTTGAAACCATCATCGATAACCTCGAAGAAGGCGTCATTGCGTATGATGAAAATTTTACTATCCTCGTTTTTAACCATGCTGCGGAAAAAATTTTCAGAATCGCGGCGAGTGATGTTTTGAACCAATCGTTCACCTTAAAAATCAAACAAGGGCTGCCGCCGGCGCTTCGTCCGCTCATTGTCATTCTCTTCCCTGCGCTTGCAACCACCATCATCCGCCGTTCCGATCCGGGCATATTCCCCCAAATCATTGATGTTTCCTTTGACGATCCAAAGCTCGACCTGCGCGTGACTACCAATAAGATTGCGGACGCGGAAGGCCGCGCCACCGGCTTTGTAAAACTCATTCATGACCGCACTCGCGAGCTTGCCCTGGTCCGTGAAAAAAGCGAATTCATTACCGTTGCCTCGCACCAGCTCCGCACGCCGCTCACCGGCGCAAACTGGGCGCTCGAGAATTTAAAAAAAGAAAATCTTACTCCTGCAGCCAGAGAACTCATTGAAAACACGATGGGCGCCTTAAACCGGCTCTCGAAAATCACGAATGACCTTCTCGATGTCGCAAAAATTGAGGAAGGTCAATTCGGCTATCAGTTCAAAGAGCTGGATCTCATTCCTTTCCTCGAAGACGCGCTCTCCCAGACAAAGCCGATCGCAGACCAATATCAGGTAAAGCTCTTTTTTGAAAAACCGAAGGAAGGAAAAATCACCATAACCGCGGATGCCGCAAAACTCGGGATTGCCATCGCAAACCTTCTCGATAACTCGTTGAAATACAATATCCCGAACGGCGAAGTGGTGATGAAGCTCGAAAAAATACCGAATCAGTCATTTGTAAAAATCTCAATCCGCGACACCGGTATCGGCATCCCGGAAGAAAATAAGTCTAAAATCTTCAGTAAATTCTTCCGCGCAGAAAATGCGGTTAAAACCTCTGTTGAAGGCACTGGCCTCGGACTCTATATCGTGAAGAATATTATTCGCCGCCACGGCGGAGAAATTTCAGTGTCCTCCGCCTTAAACCGCGGCACCACGTTCACCTTCACCCTGCCCACAAACCAAGCGTTTATCCCGGCAAAAGAATTTGCCGGGGGAGAATAAAAGATAGCCCCGACGTACTATTTCATTAAGGAAAGAAGTCGGGATCCCGACTTTACGTCGGGACTACAAACTATCGGTTTGCCGTGTGTAGATTCCCGATCGCTTGCGCTAACTGCCGCAAGCTGTTCGAAACTGAAAAGAAAACCACAAACGACATCACTAAAATAAGGAGAAGTGCAATCAAATTCTTTTTGTCGAGTAATTTCATATTCTCATCATACCTTACTTCTCTAAAATGAAACAGGGCCTTGTGGATAACTTTTATTACCAAAAAAAGTAGCCCCATCCCGCCTCCGCCAACTGGCGGATCGGAACAGGGCTAAGGACTAAGAGTAAAGAACCACAACGCAAAGAGACTAAGCTCTAAGCGCCAACTTGCGAGGCGACGAACGCGAACCCGCGGCCACGAATCCACCTGCAGCCAGGCCCGTCATAGTATGCGTGGAGCCACCGACCATCGCCGTAACGGTGCGCGCTCAAGAGGCTCGGATCGCCATCAGAATCCTTGATAGGTTCGTGCATGACAACGATCCCGAAGAGGCCCATGGCTTCGATCTCCGGGTCCGTAAACTTCGTACGGACGAGGCAGGCCACTTCGGCATTCGGCTTCGTGAAGGTGCGACGGTCGGCCTCGGCTCGGATCTTCTTCGTGATCCGGTCGTCGTCACTGAAGAGCATGCCCTTCAGGACGCCGATTTTGGTTGTGACGCCTGTGGTCGGCTTGAAGTCAGGCGAACGGAGAACGCTTTTGGGGTAGTTGATCATACGGAAGTCGTTCCCTTCGAGACGATTGATCCATTCCTCGCCAGTCGTGCCATCGGAGGTGACCGAGAAGTAGATGACGCCATCTTCCTCGCGCCACGAACGGGTCGGTTCGGAAACCGAGAGCTCGCCGCGGAGGAACAACTTGAGATTTCGAGCAAACTTTGCTGCGTTCGCCAAATCCCGATCGTTGAGCCGATTTACCGCATCAAGCAATGTGCCATGATACTCATGGGGCACTCCCACAAGTGCGCGAACAACTTGGCCGAGCATGTCTTTTGACATGGTCTATTTCTCCATCAAAGGAGCCTTGCTAGCGGACTCCCCGGACATCGGGGTTTGCCATAGCAGAGAATTCCTCGAAAACAGCTAAAAAAGATAACGATTCAAATATATCATCAGTGGGGAATGGTATCCTAAGCTCCCCGAGGGACTCTCTGCTATGGCAAAATACAAGGTATATACTTATTTCAAAGAACCTACGCTCCATTACTGGCGTATTGCCATTATAGCATATGACATAGCTACACGTCAAGTGCTCGTTTTTGTTGTATTTGACGGCTCTCCCGAGGTCCTTATGTTATGGGATAACAATCCCCCGGACACGTCTTATCCCAGCTCCCACTGCTTCCTCCTTAATAATTTTGAACTTCCCAATTTCGCCGGTGTGCGTTACATGAGGACCTCCGCAGAATTCTTTGCTCCAAGCAGAGTTTAAATCGCGGCCGATAAAATACACATTCACCGGGTCAGGATATTTTTCTTTGAAAAAATAGAGGGCGCCGGTTTTCTCGGCCTCTGCTTTCGGCAACACCGCTTTCTGTATCGGAAGATTTTCTTTTATTTTTTCATTTACGAGCGCCTCCACTTTTTTAATCTCCTCGGGCGTCAATTTCCGCGGGAATGTGAAATCAAAACGGGTTCGTAGGGCGGTAATGTCAGAGCCCATTTGCTTCACGTCTTGCCCCAGCACCTCACGGAGCGCCTGCTGGAGCATATGGGTTGCGGTGTGAAGCCGCGTTACCTTTTTTAATTCCGCTTCGTCTTTTGCCTTTAGTTCGCCGGTGTCAAGCAATAAGCCATGGCCGCCAAACTTTTTTCCCTGCCCTGCACGGGAGATTTCCTGATGCTTTTTAAATTCTGCGTCAAATGCTTCGCGGGTGAGTTCATCTGCTTTTCTTCCCCCTCTCTCTTTTATAATTTCGTAGGGCAATCCAAAACTTTCGTAAAGTTTAAACGCCGAAACCGCACTGACTGTTTCTAACCGTTCAAGTTCTCGGAGCCCTTGTGAGAGCGTTTTTGAAAATTTTTCACACTCCATTCGATAAACATCGGTAATAATTCGAGAAGAAAGTTTATATTCAGATGGATAATGTTTTGCTAAAACTTCAAATAATGGCTCCATTGCCCACCCCACGCCATAGACCATAAGTCGTCGCATGAGCCGACGAAGCACATATCCTGTTTCTTTATTTGATGGACGAACTCCATCAGAAATGAGAAATGCGATGCCGCGTATATGGTCAGCGAAAATCCTGCCAATCCGCTCGTCTATGCCAGCTGGCAATTTTGCGACGATTGGTTCAAATAAATCCGTTTCAAAAATATTTTTCTTTTTCTGCGCCACCATCGCGAGCCGCTCAAGTCCCATGCCAGTATCCACGCCTTGAATTTTGAGCGGCGTAAGTTTCTTCGATGCATCGCAATAGAATTGATTAAATACGATATTCCAAATCTCAAGCCCACTAATATATATCTCGGTTGTGGGGCCGCACGGGCCTTCGTTTCCGGTCGGACCCCAGAAATTATCTACCCCCGCGCGCCGAATTTTTGATTCGGGAAGAATCTTTTTCCAAATCGCGTAGGATTCTTCGTCAAACAATACTCCCTTTCGCCAATCGCCTGCTAGAACTTTCACCGGATCAAATACCGTTACATAGTCGATGTCCAACTTCATTACTTTTGTGAAAAATTCGTATCCATACTGGATTGCCTCTTTTTTCCAGTAGCTTGCCCCGACCTTCCCCGAAGCGTCGGGGCCGCCGAACGAAAAATTCCCTAGCATCTCGAAAAACGTGAGGTGCGACTCATCTCCCACCTCATCAATGTCCGAGGTACGAAAACACTTTTGAACCGATACGGTGTTTTTGCTTTTAAAATCCTTCACCGGATCGAGCTCGCCCGTGAAATACTTTTTGAACTGCTGCATGCCCGCAGTCGTCAAAAGCACCGATGCATCATCGGGCACAAGCGAAGATGACGGCACGATGCTATGCCCCCGCTCTTTGAAAAACATGAGAAATTTTTGGCGGATATTTCCAGAATTCATACAGTAGAGCCATCCTGAGTATATCGAAGGACGACGCGTATCTCCAAAACTCATAAAACTCAAGTATAAACCAAAATCCCTTCCGGCTGGAAGGGATTCACTAAAAAAGCAGTGACGCGGATTACCTTACTTTAACACATTCCTGCGCTGAAGATACTCAAAGTATGAAACCTGAAGCGCTTTTTGCTGCGTATCGTCAGTTGCGAGTTTCATCGTCATGAGCGTCTGATTCGCGCCGCTCGAAAGCGATCCCATGAGCGCGATCTCTCCCAACGGCGCTTGTGCGTCAACGCTCGGATTGACGAGAAAACTCACGCGAGCTCCCGGGTAATACCGGGCCTCAAGGTGATACACCCTTCCGGTCATCCCTTGCAGCAACGCCACGGTTTGCTCGGCACTCACTCCATTCTTGCTTACCACGCCATAGAGCGCGTTATTCATAATCTTAAACCCATAAAAGCCGCTCCCGGTCGGGCTTAAGGAATTCCCAACCGTAATATACGCGGTATAATTGCCTTCGGCAACAGTGTCCGCAGGCAGAATAATCGAAGTCCGGAAATAACTTTTCTCCGAAAGTGTCGCAACCCCTTGCCACGCGGCATATTTTTGAAGATAAACGGTATTGCCGGATACGGGCTTCGTCACAAAGATAACTTGATACGGATTCAACGTCGGCGGATTGTCAGAAAGCGTGAAACCGTCAAGCGACTCAAAAAAAGTTTCCCAATGGAACATCTTTTTCCAAATCAGATCCATGACCGTGTCCTCATCAACGGCCGTACTCCTGGTTTGGAGCGCCTGCACTTGCGCTTGAAGCGCGGAGAGCACTTGCACCAACTGGGCGAGGAGCGAGTCAGAAATCGTTATCGTTGCCGCCTGCGCCTTCGGCGCCACGCCTGCAAAAACTACTGCAGTAAAAACTATCGTACCAACGAAAAGAGTAAGCTTCTTCATATCATAAGAATGGGATCACGGGCAGAGAAGACGGAGAATGAACAATTTAACGGTATCGATACACTATCTTCGTGACGTTGCCGCTCGCAACTGTGATAGGCACGAAGCACGATGATGTATTGCAGGTAAGATTAGTGGTCGAAAACGTGGGCACTGAACATTCGGTGCCGCCAATCGGATACGAACAGATGCCGACACCAACGGTGTAGCCAGCAACAAACGTAGTAAAGGCCGTGTGGGAACCAATCGGGAGATTGATAAAGTCTGCGGGGTTCGCACTCTGGTGAGGAAGTGCATCAACCCACGCTTGAGTGCCGGCAGGTGCGGTATTCACGGTAAGATCAGACCCAACTCGTTTAATGCGTGCATTGCCCGTGGATGGAGGCGGAGGTGAAACCGGTGGTGGCGGAGGCTGAGTACTCGAAAGATACCGGTACACAACTTTTGTCACATTATTTGCGGAAACAGTAACGAGGGTATTACAAGAAGTCCCGTCGCAATTCGGAGTAACCGGGAAAATAGTAACGGAGCACTCGGCACCGCCAATAGGATAGGAACAGAGACCAACGCTTTCGGTGTATCCCGGGGCATCAGTCGCAAAAACAGTGTGGATGCCCAAAGTGAGATTCAAAAAATCTGCGGGGTTTGCGCTCTGGGGCGTAGAAGTATCAACCCACGCTTGAGTGCCAGCAGGGGCACTGGCAGTCGAAAGATCAGCGCCCACGCGCTTCACCCGAGCGTTGCCTGTGGGCGGGGGAGGAGGTGAAACCGGTGGCGGAGGCGGCAGGGTAACGGGTATGACGTGAGCGGGCGCCGCATTCCCGCCCGGAGTGACCGAAACGACTTGCGCTGACTGTGTTCCTGCCGACGAATGAAACAAAGTAAAAACAACTCCCACAATCGCAACGGCGATCAGCCCAAAGATTATCTTTGAAGTATCTTTACTCATAGAGATAATACTAGCACGGTTCGGCAACTCCGCCCATCACTCTGTGGATAACCAAGTTGTCTGTATCCCCCACAATTGCCTATCTTCTCTAGTCGCTAATCTGCCAGCAGGCAAGTCGCTAACCCTAATATCCCTCAAGCATCCGCACTTTCGAGTGCTCGCGGATTTTCATAAGCGCTTTTGCCTCAATTTGGCGGATACGCTCGCGCGTCACTCCGAATTTCTGCCCTACCTCTTCCAAGGTATGGGTGACGCCGTCCTCGAGCCCAAACCGCATCTTTAAAATCTCCTGCTCACGCGGCATAAGGTCTACTAAAATCTCCCTGATTTTTTCGCGAAGCAATCCTTGAGAAGCCACTTGGGAGGGCGTTAAATTCTTTTCATCCGGAATAAACTCGGTAAGCAAAGAATCTTCTTCATCGTCCCCCACGGGCGACTCGAGCGAAATCACCTCCTGTGAAATTTTTTGGATATGATGGATTTTTGCAACGGGAAGGCCCATTTCAACGGCAATCTCTTCGGGCAGCGGATCACGGCCAAGCTCCTGGGCAAGCCGACGCTTTGCCTGGGTATACTTTGCGATCGTCTCCACCATATGCACCGGAATCCGGATGGTGCGCGACTGGTCAGCAAGAGCACGGGTGATTGCCTGGCGAATCCACCACGTCGCATAGGTTGAAAATTTGAACCCGCGGCGATAATCAAATTTATCCACCGCGCGGGAAAGCCCGATATTTCCCTCTTGAATAAGATCAAGGAGCGAAAGATTCGGGGTACGGTTCACATACCGCTTGGCGATTGAAACCACGAGCCGTAAGTTGGCCTGAATGAACCGACGCCGCGCCTCTTCATCCCCGCGCTCGATGCGCTTTGCGAGCTCTTTTTCCTCCGCCTGAACCAAGAGCGCGGTTTTCCCGATCTCCCGAAGATACATCTGCACCGAGTCCGGCAACTCTTCAACGCCCGGAATTCTAATCGCATCATGGAGCTCTTTCTCGCTCACCTCTTCTTTCGGAAGCTCGATTAACTGTTGAGTCTCCACCACCTTCACATTCGTTTTCTCGAGCGCGTCGTAAATTTGCTCAAGAAATGCCACGTTCTCCTCAATGCGCGGGAAAAAGTGAAGCACTTCGCTATCCGTCACAAAGCCGCGGACCTTTCCGCGCGCCACCAATTCCTCAAGCGCATGCTCATTTAATTTTATTTTCTGCTCCGCTTTCGTTAATTTCGCCGCTTTTGCCGGTTTCTTGGGCGCGCGCTTTGAATAAGATTTAGTTTTTTTAGAAACCCGCGTTTTTTTCTTTGCCGCCAGCTTCTTTGTTTTCGCTTTAGCTTTTTTCATGAAAAAAGAAAATAAAAATAAAACGCGGTACCCCATTAACGAATGCGGGCAGAAAAATCATGCGTATCGCAATGCTATGCATTGTACGTCTCCCGCGAAATCCGGTCAAATTCCTGGGAAACCCGGTGAAACTCGTTCAACGCCGCGGCAAGACGCGCTTCATCCCCTGCTCGCTCGGCCTCACGGATCGCGGTGCCAAGCGCCGACTGCTCGCCGCGGTAATATTCACGCTTCAATTCCTGGAGCAGGGTTTGAAATTCATTTTTCATTACCGTGGGTTCGGCGAGTTCAAGACTGGAGCGAAGCGAGATGAGATCAGCGAGCGCTACAAGATGTGGAGGAAGCGTTTCCGCTTCTTGCAAAACCACGCTCCGAGAAATTGCCGCATACGCCTCAGGCATAAATCGAAGATGCGCTCGAAGCTCCTCCTTAAGCGAAAGGTCGACGAGCGCCAAACTTAACAGCCGCTGGGAGATAAGCTCGCCGCGGGAAAACTCCGGATCAAGAATGGTATGCGCTGCCTCGGAGGGCGGAACAATTATTTTTTGGTTCGAGGAAGGAAGCACACCGAGCTCGGCAGTAAGATGCGTTTCTGAAATGCCGCTCACCGCGGAAAGTTCTTGTAGCCAATGCGACTGTTCAACGTGGCTTGCAAGCACTTTAATCTTTGAAAGCACCATGCGCACGCTCCGCTTTACGGAAGCAATATCCTGCGCGCTCACCATGCCGCGCTTCGCCGCGAAAACTGGGACAAGATAACGATTGAAATAATGCTGCATAGCAGGCTCTGCCTCGAAAATTAACTTCGCCATAGTCCCCGGAGACTCGCGCACGATGTCGTCCGGGTCTTTCCAGGTAGTAGTCCTTCCTCCGTCAGGATCATTTCCTCCTTTTGCGAAGGAAATGACTTTTACGGAAAAATCGTGAGCGCCCGCCAAATCAATCACCCGCTCGGTTGCCGCCTGCCCCGCTTCATCCGCATCAAAAGCAACGACGAGGGTGTCTGCAAGCCGCTTCAAGGGCTTCAGATGCTCGAGGGTAAGCGCTGTGCCAGAGGTTGCGGTCACATTTTTCACCCCATCCTGCCACGTCATTAAAAAATCCATCTGTCCCTCCACTAAGACCGCGATTCTTGCCTCACGAATCGCATTTTTCGTCTTATGAAATCCATAAAGCAATTTTGATTTATTGAATACCGGCGTTTCCGGAGAGTTTACGTACTTGCCAGCGGCGGTTTCTTCCGCCCCAGGCATAAGACGACCGGTAAACCCCACGGTTTTCCCAAACGCGTTTGAGAACGGAAACATAATCCTGCCGCGGAACCGATCCCAATAGGTTCCTCGTTCTGTTTTGAAGATGAGCCCTGCCCGCTCAATATCTTGAATCTTAAATCCGGATTTCGAAAGGTGCCGCGAGAGCGCGTCCGATGCGTTCGGTGTAAATCCCAATTCAAATTCATGAATAGTTTCTTGCTTCAATCCCCGCTCCTTTAAATACGTTCGCGCAACTTCTGCGGCCGCAGTTTGGCTCTCCAGCTGATTTCGAAAAAAATCCTTTGCCACTTGGTTAATTTCATAGAGCACGCTGTACTGCCGCTCTTCGGATGAGGCGGCACTCCGCATCTCAACCCCGGTCCGCTCCGCCAAGACTTTCAGCGCCTCGATAAATTCAAGACTCTCATACCGCATGAGAAACGCGATAGCGTCACCGCCAATGCCGCAGCCAAAGCAGTGCCAGCTCTGCCGCTCGGGCGAGACAATAAACGATGGCGTCTTCTCCTTATGAAACGGACACAGACCCTTCAGATTTTTCCCCGCAGGCATAAGCGGGACATACCCGCGGATAAAATCCGCGATATCAAGTTTTTCTTTGACGAGTTCTACGGTGGAAGCCATAGGAGTACCACAAATTTACTCTCTCTTGAGAGTTTTTTCAATGAACGAAGAATCGGCGCACCTAATTTACTGGTTCGCAATGACTAATAACTATTTTGCCGTTCGTTTGCGGATCACCTGACATCGTTACCACGTTATTCTCTGAAACATCTCCGCTCATGTCGATAGAATAAGGAGTTCGAACACGAACATCTTCGAATTGCCCGCTCCCTAAATTATACTTCCGCAGATACTGGTCTTCGGTTTGATCTCCGTAATGCGGCGGCACACTGCTGATATAAGGCACCTCATGGAAATTCGCTACACTACCGCTGTCATAATAAATTTTCCCGCTACCAATAAAAGCATTCAATATTGTATAGAGTGATTCGACTTGAATACCTGTCGAGTAAGATATTACTCTCGATACATGGAGATTTCCATCAGAATAACTTAAGATTGATTTCCCTATTTCTTCAGAAGTGAGCGATGGTAACTGTTCAAAAGTGTTCGGTGTTTGAGTAACATTCCGTAATTGCCCTCTTTGAATATCGTACGCATAAATATCACTGGAAGGATAACCAGCCTCCCGGTTGAATGCCACAAAGTTTCGATCAATAGATATCGAAGTTACTAATGCATTTTGATTTGTAATATTAGTGGTAATATGAGAACCACTCTCATAGAGCCTCACCTCAGATCTTCCGGGATCTGTCCATTTACTTTTCGAAAAAGCGATTAAAGTACCCTCCTCATCAGCGGCGTGGAATCCATACTGTGAAGTTGGTGTGATTAAATCGTCAGGTGATGTCGCGCAATTCGTCCCAATTTTACAACCAAGAATGTGCTCAAAAAGCTGATTTCCTAAACCAGAATTGGCAAGCCAAAGGATATTATTCCAATGAAGTTTTGGTTTCAGATTTGTTTGATAAGGAGAATTCACTGTAAATTTTCCGCCGTCATCGCTTGTGCCAAATTTTTTATCAACCCCAAGATCATAATACACAATACTACTCGGAGAAATGTACGAAGATTGTTCAACCCATACCACATAACGACCGTCTACAAGCGGATTTGATTGGATATTCGCTCCATTCGGATCAATCAGGACGGAATTAAAACACTGAAAAGATGGCGCAGGCGCAAATTGCTTGAAAAAGGTATTATTCCACAAAGATCTTACCGAACTCAACAACACTGGCTGATGCGAAGCTGACCCCCAAAATACGAGCGCAACAAGAAATATAACAGCGAAAATAGGAACTAGAATTTTATTTATTTGATTCATACCTCTAGTGTACCCCCCCCCCGACCGAAAAACACAATCAGGGTGTGCATAACTTGATTTTTGGGACGAAGCAGAATATACTCTCATTTAATAACAAATCATGAATAATATTACGGTCACCAAGGCAAAAATTGAAAAAGAAAAAGGGGTAGTAATCCTACCTCTTAAGGAATATGAAAGACTGCTTGAACGTGCGGTTCCAACTTATTATTTGACCGGCAAAGAAGCGGAAAAGGTTGATAAACTCGTCGAGGAAGGATTAAAAGAGTACAAAGAAGGTAAAACGATTAGTGCCGATTCTCTCACCTCCGCACTCCGAAAGTATGAAAAGAATCGAAAACGTTGAATATTCTCACAAATTTCTGAAATCACTGTCACGCCTACCGAGAGGAGTTGTAGAAAAAGCCCAAGAGAAAGAATTTATCTTTAAGGAAAATCCATTTGATCCTCGACTGAATACTCACAAATTGCACGGAAAAGAAAAGGGTCTCTGGGCGTTTTCGATAAACCACAGTTACCGGATTAAATTTCTTCCGCTGAACGGCAGTAAAGTATTGTTTCTCGAAATTGGCACTCACGAAATCTATAAATAAAAATATGCGTAAATGCGCGAACTGCGGGAAAACTTCAATTATGGCGGGAACCCGAAAGCTTCTCCGCGGCCACTACAACCCCACGAACTGGAGCCGTAAATACCCTAATCTCCAAAAAGGAACGCTCCCTGACGGAACGCGAACTTTGGTATGCGCGAAGTGCTTGAAGTCACTCGCGAAATCTACAAACGCTCGATAATTGTAAAATGTCGAAATTTGAAAAGATAGCAAGTATGATCATCGTAGGGATAATCGTTATCCCTCTTTTAGGTTTTTATTATAACTTTGCCATAACTTCTGCAAACCAAATAAGACAGTCTATTCAAGAGGGAGGTATATCAACTCCACGCATCAGCTTCTTTGAGAACACATGGTACTGGG
>JBGPMO010000007.1:0-13682 GCA_041487075.1 Minisyncoccia bacterium | reverse complement strand
GGCGCTCCTTCTTGGTATATTTTTCAAGCCGCCCCGCATCGCGATCAGCGCGCAGCTTTAAGGAATATTGAATGCGTTCGCGGATAGTTTTCCAGTTCGTAAGCGTGCCGCCAAGCCACCGTTTCGTCACCCATGGATAGCCGTACTTTGTCGCGAGTTCGTGAACAAAGAATTTTGCCGCCGGTGTCGTCCCCACAAAAAGAATGGTGCCGCGCGCCTTGATGATGCCGGCTAAAAACTCGGTTGCCCGATCAATTAAACTAATCGTCTGCACAATATCCAAAATTTCCATGCCGCTCCGCGTGGTAAAAATATACCGCTGCATCCGAGGATGCGTCTTTGATTTGCGCCGGCCGTACAAAACGCCGGCCTTCAGCATGGCATCGAGAACGCTCGGGTCAACGTTCATCTCCCGTTCTTCTTCGGCTGCGGTCATTAATTCGGTTTTTGCCTCTTCCGTCGTCATAGGTGAAGTAAAAGAAAGTATAGACGGAAAAGCTGAAAGCCGTCAATAACCCGCTTGCTCGCGGAGCGCTCGGGGGATTTCACGAAGGATGCCTCGCTTGAAGCGCTCGAATGAAAACCGCTCTGCCGAAGCACTGATGCGGCGCCGATTCAAAGAAGATGTTTCAAACATACGCACCGCCTCTTGCAGAGCTTCCACTTTCTGCTCATCAAAGAAAAATCCGGTTTCGCCCTCCCGAACGATTTCGAGCGCACCGCCCGCACGATAGGCAATGACGGGCGTACCGCACGCTTGCGCTTCAGCCGCGACCAAACCAAAATCCTCTACCTGCGGGAAAATAAGCGCCCGCGCCCGCTGGTACATGAATCGAAGATTTCTTTCCGGAATAAAAGAAAGGAGCTCGATATTGCAGGCTTTCAGATTTGCAATTTGAGATTTAAGATGTTTTTCTTCTGGTCCCACACCCACAATTTTGAGCGGTGCGCCAATTCTCGCAAATGCTTCGATGATAAGATCAAATCGCTTGTAATGAAGCAATCGGCCCACTGCCAAGTAATACGTTCCAATTTCTTTTCGTTGAGCAGGCTCATAAAAAAATGTTTTGGCGTCGACCGGTGGATAGAGAACGGGCGCTTCGCGGCCATAATAATCCTTAATCTTCCCGGCAATAAAATCAGAGATTGCAATGATGGCGTGTGGCTTTTGGCTTGCGCGAAAGTCCCAATGTTTGAGATAAGAAAAGGCAGGCCGAAACACGGTCTTAAAAAGAGGATTGGTAAAATAATCATCTAGTTCCCAGGCATAGCGAAGCGGCGTATAACAATACGAAAGATGAAAAGCCCGAGAAGGCACGGATATGCCTTTCGCATAGCCAGCAGAATCAGAAATAACAAGATCATAATCATCGTCCAATTTGAGCGTTTCAACAGCAAGCGGCATAAGCGGAATAAACGGACGGTGATATCGAGAGACGAGCGATGAATCAAGAAAGCTCGTGCGGCGAATATGGTTCTCGAACTTGCCTTGCATGCGCTTCTTGTCATAAAAAAGCGTATACACATCTGCATACGGGAATATTGCGAGAAATGCTTCGAGCACCCGCTCTGCACCGCCATACTGATTCAAATAATCGTGAATGAGAGCAATTTTCATGGTAAAATCTAATTGGGAGAACGAACAATTGGGAATTATGGCGTATCTCATATAGAATAGATGAAAATGAAATGTCCTACCAACCCTTAAAACGCCTGATCGACATCATAGGCGCAACCCTTGGCCTTGCATTCATCTCACCCCTCGCTCCCTTTATTGCGATGGCGATTAAAGCAGAAACCTCCGGACCCGTTATCGTAAAACTTGATCGTGTGAGCGCCGGGAAAATCATTGGCGCCTACAAATTCCGCTCCATGGTAGATGGCGCGCATGCCCTAAAAGGAACGCTCGCACATTTAAACGAGCGGCGCGACGGCCCCTTTTTTAAAATCAAAAATGACCCTCGCCTCACCGACGTCGGCAAGCTTATCAGAAAATTCCGGCTCGACGAATTCCCCCAGCTCGTGAATGTTTTAAAAGGCGAACTCTCGCTCGTGGGCCCGCGCCCCCATGAGCCAGGCGAAGTAAGAAACTATCCTACCCCCTACCAGCATCTCTCTCTCGCAAAAGCCGGCGTCACCGGGCTCTCCCAGATAAACGGCGCCTCCTCGCTTCCCTTTCTCCGGGAACTCGAACTTGATCATCATTATCTGAAAAATCAATCACTCTTCCTCGACGTAAAAATTCTCGTAAAAACCGCGGGCATCCTCTTTTTTGATCCATCAGCGGTTTGATGTGATATACTAATATCATGAACAAAAAGGGGTTTACGCTTATCGAAATTTTAATCTACACAGCGATTCTCGCCATGGTCGCAGGGCTTTTTACCGGCATTCTCGCCGTTGCAACGCGCTTTCAAGTCCGCGAGGCCGCGGCGAATGAAGTCGGCCAACAGTTAAACTTTGTCACGCAAACAATACAACGGCTTGTCCGCCAATCAAGCAATGTTGAAGTGGCGGCTCAAACAAACAATCCCGATACGACCGATCCAGCCATAACCGAAATCAGCTATCTTCAGCTCCGTATGGAAAATCCAGCGAACGATCCCACCTGCATCTCACTCTTAAACGATGGCGCAATTTATATAACCTTGGGCCCGCGCGCTGGATCCCAAAATAAATGCAAAGACCCGGTCGTTACGGACAAAATTACCACTGACAAAGTTATTGCCTCAATCATCAATCCGGTTGGCCTCGTTTTCACAAAAGCAAGCAATCCGCCCGGACACGATATTGTGCAAATTGACCTCACGCTCAATTCCAATACGACAAACCCCCAATCAGCAGTCACCCGAAAAATTTCAACTGCCATCGGCCGCGTTTCAGCGGCAACGTTTGACTCTGATCTTGTCCCGGGAATCGGGACGTCTAATGTCGGACAAGTTTCAAGCCCGTGGCAGGACGGCTATTTCAGCGGCAATCTCACCGTGAACGGCTCTGTGGTGGCCGCAGGAACCTCTGGGTATCTCCAATTTAAAAACTCGGGTGCAGGAGCGCCGGTCAGCGGCTGCGCTGCTGACGCAGATCGCGGACGCCTCTATATTGACACCACCAATAACCGTCTCTATGTCTGTAATGGCTTAGCGCGCGCATGGGATTACATAACGCTGACGAACTAACGAAAGGTTGCTAGTCAATATCAAATCCCCCGCGAGGGGGCTTTTTTATTTCTTATGATGCGGGGCATTGATAAGTCCGCACTTCTTATATTTATAGATCTGGCCAGTTGTAGGATTCAACGCTCCGCACGGGCAGGGATCATTGCGGCCAACCTTTTTTGAGCCACGATCCACGAGCGACTGACCACTGGGACTGACTGGTAAACGAATGGCTCCCTGATTACTCGTCCCTCGTTCCTGTTTATTTAGGCGCTCGCCATTCTCTTTAATCCATGTCTCGAACTCGGCAAGAAGCTGCCGGAACATAAGGTGCCCCTCACGCCGGTATTCCACGAGCGGATCATGCTGGCCATACGCGCGCAATCGAACCGATTCCTGAAGCGCTTCCATATTTTCCAGATGATTCATCCAAAACATATCCAAGGTGGAAAGTACTATGGGCAATGCCGCTCGTGAAAAAGTTAATGTGACAGGTGAAACGGAATTTTCACCGCTTGCCTTCATCGCAGTATCAAGCGCCTGTGGTACCTCGTAATTCAATGATTCGTTTTCTCCTTTCTCCTTGTCACTTGTTACTGTTAACGTTCCGCTTTCCAAAAGCTCCTGCCGTTTTTGATACATCGCAAGTCGCTGTTTATTCAGCACGTCATCGTACTCGAGCAAGTGCTTACGCGCATCAAAGTTATTGCCTTCCACTTTTGCCTGCGCCTGCGAAATCACGCGGTTAATCATACCCGCCTGAATCGGCACATCCTCCGGCAGCTTAAACGTTTCCATAATGCGTCCTACGCGGTCGCCGCCAAAAATACGCATCAAGTCATCCTCGAGCGAAAGAAAAAACTGCGAAGAGCCCGGGTCTCCTTGCCGGCCCGCGCGGCCCCGAAGCTGGTTGTCAATGCGGCGGCTCTCATGCCGCTCGGTGCCAACCACGTGCAAGCCCCCGACCTCAAGAACTTTTCGCGCTTCCTCGGCGCTTGGCGGATTCCCGCCAAGAATAATGTCGACGCCGCGGCCGGCAACGTTCGTTGCAACCGTAATCGCGCCTCGTTTCCCCGCTTGCGCAATAATCGCGCCTTCACGCTCGTTATTCTTCGCGTTCAAAACTTCGTGCCGAAGCCCGGCGTGAGTCAGCTCACGCGAAAGCTCCTCATTCTTCTCAATCGAAACCGTGCCCACGAGCATGGGCTGGCCTTTCTCATGCCGCGCTTTGATGTCTTTGATAATCGCCTCGTATTTCCCTTTTCTCGTCTTATACACCAAATCCGGCTCATCAGTGCGAACCATCGGCTTATTCGTCGGGATCGTCGTCACTTCAAGCTTATACACTTTATCGAATTCTTCAGCCGAGGTTTGGGCAGTGCCCGTCATCCCCGCGAGCTTCCGATATAATCGAAAATAATTCTGAATAGAGATGGAGGCGTATGTCCGCGACTCCTGCCGGACTTGCACGTTCTCCTTTGCTTCGATTGCCTGGTGAAGCCCGCCGGAATACCGGCGGCCAAGCATCATGCGGCCGGTAAACTGGTCCACAATAATAATTTCGCCGTCTTTCACCACGTAATCGCGGTCGCGAAGAAACAATTCTTTTGCGCGCAAAGATTCTTGTAAATAATGCGTGAGCCGGAGGTTCTCCGGCGCATAGAGATTCTGGATGCTAAGCACCTTCTCCACCTTATCAATGCCCGCTTCGATGATATCGACACTCCGCATTTTTTCATCCACCAGATAGTCCTCATCTTTTTTAAGGTTCGCGGCAACACGCGCAAATGTTTTATAAAACTGGCTTGATTCGGTGTCCGGCGCCGCGATAATGAGCGGCGTCCTCGCTTCATCAATGAGAATGGAGTCTACCTCGTCAATCACGGCGAAATGCCTGTCCGCCGGCCCGTCCGCCAAAGCCTTGGCGCCGGCGGAAGCTCGAACGGAGGAGGAAAAATCGCGCCCGCCTTCGTCTCTCTGGCTTTGGCGGGCAACCTGCACTTGCCCCTCTTTGTTGTGCGCCAAATTATCGCGCAAATAGTCAAAACCGAATTCATGGTTGGTGCCATAAGTAATGTCTGCCTGATACGCCTCGCTTCGCGCAATAGGGCGCAAAAATTCTCCGTGCACGAGAAAAGCGGCGGTGGAATCTTTTTCCGCCTGCATCGCCGCCTCGTCGCCCCCGGCTTTCCAATGCGGGTCATACAGGAGCGCGCCTTCGTGGATAAGGCAGGTAACGGTAAGTCCGAGTGCGTGGTAAATTTGTCCCATCCACACCGCATCGCGTTTGGCGAGATATTCGTTTACGGTCACCACATGCACGCCGCGGCCGGCAAGCGCATTTAAATAGACGGGTGCGGTTGCGGCAAGCGTCTTGCCCTCACCCGTGCGCATCTCCGCGATTTTCCCCTCGTGGAGCGCCACGCCGCCCATAAGCTGGACGTCAAAATGCCGCTGGCCGAGCGTGCGCTTTGCCGCCTCGCGCACGAGCGCAAACGCGCGCGGCAAATGTTTGTCGAGCGCTTCTTTCTGTTTTTCCCAATCCGAAATCTGTTGGATTTCTCGTTTCAGCTTTTCACTTTCACCTTTCAACTCCTCGATAGTGAACTTCTGAACTTCCGGCTCAAGCGCATTAATTTCCGCAACAATAGGCGTAAATCCCGCATCGGATTTAAACAATTTTGAGACGAATTTAAGCATAAAAACCGCTAAATCCTAGTGGTTATCCCTCATGCATCTCCTTATACTTCTCTGCTTCGCGCTTCAGCTTGTCTTTAACGCGATCAATCGCAACGCGGAGATCCCAATCTTCATCTTCAGCGCGGAACGCTTTCCCGGGCACCCGAATATCAACCACCGCTCGAAACACATCGCCCTTGTGGTGATGCTGTGTGGTGCGCCCCACTTCCACCCATGCCTCAACCGTGCCCTCTTCATCCCACCGCGAAAGAAACTTTGCAATGGTGCTGATTTTTTCTTCGATATATTCCTTGAGTGCTGGGGTAAGGTCTAAATTTTTGCCCTTTATATTTATCTGCATGCGTGTAGCGTTTATAGGTTAACGTTGAATGTTAAAAGTTTAGACGTAGATTACTTCTTCTTCTAAGGTTATACCAAATTTTTCCTCCACAGTAGCTTTCACAAGCCCGATGAGCTTTTTTACATCTTTCGCGGTTGCACGAACGGTGTTCACAATAAAATTCGGATGCTTTGGCGAAACCATAGCGCCACCGCAACTTATCCCTTTCAGCCCGGCTTCAGCAATGAGATACGCCGTCGGCACCACGGGGATCGGATCATTTTTGATTACCTGCTGAACCAGGGGCAGTAGATTCTCAGGAATCCTTTTTAATTCAACGTTTTTAAAAATACTTCCGATATTCGGGTACTCCATCGGGTGCCGGTCTTTGCGATATTGTATTTTCTCCTTGACACTCCGGCTGATCGCCTTTTTGTCCCCCTTCCCAAGACGAAGGACTGCAGAGAGGATAATTTCTTCGCCGCTCCGCTCTTTAAAAATACTCGTGCGGTATCCGAAGCGGCAGTCTGGAGCGATACGGGTCACGAGTTTCGGATGCACCCCTTTTATATAAAGACTCTCAACCGAAGCGACTACGTCCTTTATTTCGCCGCCAAAAGCGCCGGCATTCCCGCGCACTGCGCCGCCAACGGATCCCGGAAGCCCGCCAGCCCACTCAAGCCCCGAGAGCCCTTCTTCGGCGGCGCATTGAAGCAGGTCTGCCATGCGCACTCCGGCACCAACGCGTATCTCGCCCCGCAGGGCTTTTAATCCCTGAAATGCCGGTTTAATGACCACCCCTCGAAAGCCGTGATCAGAAATAACCAAGTTGGTGCCGCCGCCCAATACAAAAATCGGTACATGCTCGGCACGGGCCTTGGCAACTGCTATCTGGAGTTCGCTCACGCTTTTCGGTTCACAAAAATATTGTGCTGTTCCGCCAATACGGTAGCTTGAATACCGGGCAAGAGAAATATCTTTTTTAAAAATGGTCATTGAGAAATACGAAAATCTGAACTACCTTCGCTCGTAGGCAAATCGCGAATAATACTATGTGCTGTGCCCCGCACTAAAATGAGATATTGCATTGCCCTGTGGAGTCGCAAGTGGTGACCTCCAATTCTATTTGTGTTGAATGAGTGCGCGTCATTGCGACTCCAAAGGACAATCCAATTTTTGAGCTTCTTCATCATAACAGGAAATGATTTGATAAACCAAAACCCGCGCTTGCGCGGGGGTTTTGGCCACAAATAGATTGGTTATTCCTCGGTCGATATCATCGTCGAGGAATAATCAACACTCACTCTGAGAGCCATGATAACGCAGGGTATTCCTCGTGTCAAGTCTTGCCCCTCACTACCGAATCGCGTAAGTCACTGACACCTGTACGCTCACCTCCTGGCTTCCCGGCTCAACCGTGGGCGGAACCGGAGTGGTCGCGTCTCCTCCTCCCTTACCCATAGCTTCAGCTCGCGCATAGAAAATGGGTCCGCCTTGATTCTCGGAAAACGTCACGACGCGGGCAACCCGAACGCCATTTGCCTTCGCCATTGCCTCCACTTTCGCGCGCGCCTTTGTAAACGCTTCCTCACGCGCGCCATTCAAATATGTATCTTGATCCTCAACGGTAAAATTCGGCCCATTGACTTCGTTCACGCCCTTCCCCGGAAGGCCGGAGAGAATCGCCGCCACCTTGTTCAAATCACGAATTTTTACTTCAACGGTCTGCGTTAAGGTGTAGCCGCTCAAAACTTGTTTGCCCGGCGGATACGGATAAAGCTGGGGCTCCACTCTTGTATAGTCGTACTTCGGATACAGATTATAACCCGTGGTCTTAATATCTTTTTTATCAATGCCCTGGCTTTTCACAAAATCAATTGCCTGATTCATTTTGCCGGTATTCTCGGTCTGAATCGCGGTAGGGTCTTTCCCTTCCGAAATCACGGAAAAATCAATGGTCGCGATATCAGGAATAATCGTGGCCTTCCCTTCGGCAGAAACCGTAACCGTCATCTCCGGCTCAAGAAGCGGCGCATGAAGGAAAAGCACTTTTAATCCCAGCACGAGAAGAACTGCGAGAATAAAATTGGTCAGCACCCAAAAAAGCGTTTTGGAAGTTAATTTATCCATAGTAAGATTTTTATCTTTTATTCTTTATCATACCAGGTAGTGAAAACTCGACTGCTGCGAAGCGGCTGAATACCTGTAGTCGAGTTTTCACTACCTGGTATATTTTTTGGCAATGGCAACTATTTTTTTAATTTCTTCCTGCTTCAAACTTGCGCCGCCGACTAAAGCGCCTTCGATTTCTTTATGCTTTAAAAATGATTCTGCATTGCCTTTATTAACCGATCCTCCATAAATGAGAGAGGGCGTGATGGCAAATCCGCTCGAGGCGATGATGCGGCGGATGAATACTATCATCTCGAGCGCATTCTCGGGAGTGTCGGCCTCGCCACCGGGCTCGGTGCTGATAGCCCAAACGGGCTCGTAAGCGACGACTATCTTTTTTGCTTGATGCGGCTTTGCGTCCAAGAGATTGGACAATCCAATCTTCAGCTCGCGGGAAACAACCTCTTCTCTCTCTCCGGCGGAACGCTCTTCTCTTGTCTCACCCACACAGAGAATTGGGGTAATGCCATTCCGGAGCGCCGCTGCAACTTTTTTTGCCACAACCTCGTCTGTCTCACCCCAATATCTTCGACGTTCTGAATGGCCAATAATGACATAGACAACCCCTAATGCGGCAAGTTGTGACCCGGAAACCTCGCCGGTGAAAGAACCGGTATCCTCCGGGAAAAGATCCTGCGCTCCGAGCGGTGACTGCTTCAACACTTTCGATACCGCGGTCAAAAAAGGAAAAGGCGGAGCGATAACGAGAGACGCGTCATCGCTCGCCTTTGCAAGCGCCTCTGCCTGTTCCACGGTTTGCGGATTCAGCTTCCAATTAGCAATAATTAATTTATGCATAAGGAAATTATCGCTTGCCTTTTAAAATCTTCGCCGCATGGTCAGGGTCCACGGAGTTAATTTCAATGCCCGTTCCCAACTCAAAACCAGCCGAGATATTAATATTTGGCATAATTTCAATATGCCAGTGATAATTTTTATAATGCTTTTTGTCACGAATAGGAGACGTGTGAATGAAAAAATTATAATCAGGATCTCCCAACCGGCGCCGCACCATACGCAATGAAGCTTGCAGCGCTTCCACGACATCTGCTATATCATTTTCGGGCGTATTTTCAAAATAAGGCAGGTGGCGCTTCGGAAACACGCGAATCTCAAAACTGGAGCGGGAAACAAACGGAGCAAAAGCAATCGCGCCAGCATTCTCAAAAATGATTCGACGCTTTTCTTTCTTTTCCCACCGTATCATCGCGCAATGGACGCACGTCTTATGTTCACGGAAGAATCGCGTGGAACCGGCGAGTGAATGTTCAAAATCAGGCGGCACCACTGGAATGGCAATAATTTGATAATGGGGATGATACACCGAAGCGCCGGCTTTCGGTCCCCAATTATGAAATATCGAAACATAAGCAAGGCACTTATCCGCAAGAAGCATGAGATAACGATCCTGAAACGACCGAAAGACTTCGTTCGCAGCCGCACGGGAAAGAGCGGGAAAATCTGAATCGTGGTCTCGGGTAATTACGAGGTCATGATGCCCAACGCCGTCGGTAACGGCATACGGCCCGCGACGCCAAATCGGCGAACAAACCGCTCGGTGAGCAAATGCCGGATACTTATTTTCAACAATTATTACGCGCCATCCCTGCCGATCATTCACCTGTAACGCTGGCTCGGCATGATTCGTGCTCGGCGGATCCTCAAAGGGGCAGCCCTTCCGTGGTGCCCGCTTGCGGCTGCTCTTCAAAGCAAAAGGGTGAGGCCGCCCTTCTCGGGCAGGAGCGATTACAATCCAATCGCCGGAAACTAAATCTTGCCGCAGTTCCGAAAGTTTCATATTTAATTTGCGCCTTGCGCAGCGGTTGCTATCCTATGCTCATAATACCATCTCATCACATCCTTCGCGATCGGAAGCGCGTTTACACTCCCCTCCTTAGCGTTCTCAATTAAGACAAGGATGGCGATTGCCGGATTATCAGTTGGTGCATATCCCATAAATAAGGCATTAATTTTTGTCTTATTCGCAATCTGCGGAGTGCCAGTTTTCCCCGCAACCGAAACCGGAAGGCCGGAAAGGATATGGGAGGATCCTGCGGGATCGGAAACGGCGGCCTCAAGCCCGCGACGAACGATGGAAAATTCCTGACTCCAACTGGAATAGTCGGCCGTGAGTTCGGGAGTTGCCCCTAAGAGAAGATGCGGTTTCCAAAGCTTACCGCCATTCCCGACCGCCGCAATAAAAGCGGCGAGTTCAATCGGCGTAACGAGAAAATCACCTTGCCCAATCGAAGCGTTGTAGCTGTCGCCGATACGCCAGGGCTCACCAGTGCGGGCTTGTTTTTCAGCCGGATCAGGCAAAAAACCTTTTGCTTCAAACGGCAGATCGATATTCGTTTTTGAACCAAACCCGAACTTTTCCCAATATGACTTCAGCCGATCGATCCCTAAACCCTTCGGATTAATATTGCCGCGGATAAGCTCATTAAACGGTATGCCATACGGGAGACCACCCCCGACGATATAAAAATAAATATTGCTCGATCGCGCGAGCGCGGAGACGACATTTACCCAACCATGCGCCTTCCAATCAAGAAACACACTTGGCCGAGTTGCGTCATAAGGATTCGGAATTTCCAAAGCGCCTTTTGAAAGAATTTGGTCCGCCTCATGAATTACACCTTCTTGCAGTGCCGCAAGCGCAACCAACGGCTTTATCGTTGACCCCGGGCTGTAGAGCCCAGAAAGAGCGCGATTAAAAAGCGGCTCCCGAGCATCAGAGAGGAGATTCTCCCGTTCGTTGCGCCGTGCAGGATCCACAAAAATATTCGCGTCGAATGAGGGGAAGCTCACGAGCGCCAATACCTCGCCATTCCTCGGGTCAAGTGCGATTCCCGTTCCCGCAGAGCGGCCAAGGTCCGTAAGGCCTTGCCTGAACCGCTCATAAAAATAACGCTCGAACGGAGCATCAATCGTCGTTTGCAATGGAGGCGCCGGCTTCGGATCCCGAACAACTCGGTTATCAATCGCGTTGCCGCGAGCATCCTCATACACCACAAACTTTCCATCCTCTCCTCGGATCGCGGCATCGTACGAATATTCAAGGCCGGATTTTCCGACAATCGCGTTGCCGTCGGTGACGCCGGTGTATCCAACCACAGAAGAGAATACCGAAGCATCCGTATACTCCCGCTCAAAATCATCCACGACTCTTATTATTGACGGGGTGCCGAGAGAACTGATGAGCCCCTTTATTTCAATTGAAGCGGCAAGTGTAATGGTCCGCGCAATGGGGATCCACGTGTCTTTCTCAAAATCTGCTCCGGTGATCATTGCTTTTATTTCATCTTCCTGAAGCCCAAGAATAGGAGCGAGTTTTGCGATGAGCTCGTTCCCTGCCGCGCCGGCTTTGAGAAATGCCTGAATGTTTAAAAAAATGCTGAAGGCATTTGCATTTTTAGCGAGTACTTCCCCGCCGCGCGCGAGAATCTCTGCGCGCCGCGTGGGTAGCACAATTTCGCGGCTGACATTCGCGTTCGCGCGCGCCGTATAAAATGTTCCGCCGACAACATTTAAAAATCCGGCTTTGAGAGCCGTACCCCCAACCGCAAAGACCGCAACGGCCGCAATAAGAAAAAAGGCTTCCCGAGAAGCCGGAAGTGCTAGGTAATCCGACTCGCTCGTGCCGACAGTGATTCCCTCCTCAAGAGAAATCTCGTGAGAAGAGGTGAAGCGTTTTCGCATAGGTTAGAAATTTCGTCTCCCTCGACTAAACAGATACGTTACGAGAAAAAAAAGCGCTGTTCCCACCACCATATTATAAACCGCCTCGCCAAAAAGCGTGAATGGATCGATCGTGAGAAAATGGAAATCAGCAAGGATGTAGAAGAGTACGGTCCCCACTCCAATAAGAACAAGGTTGTTGATGCCATCATGCCAGGGAAGCCGCCGATGAAGAGCGAATGCTCCGAGCGCGGTAACTAAAAGCGCAAGCAGGGCTGGATCAAATGAAGAGCTGAAACGAAGGAGTACGGCGCCGACAAAAAGAAAAATAAAATAGGAGAAAACGCCGCTCGTAAAAAACGAAAGAATAATAAGCACGGTAAGCACTACATTCGGCTTCACTCCGGCAATGGCAATGGCAGGCGCTCCCTGCGCAATAGCGGCGAGAGCAACCAAGGCGATACCTATCGCAAGTTCACGCGCATGGAGCACCTCCCTCATTGTGTGAGGATAGAAACCTCGGTCAAGTTATCGAGCGTATAAGGAAATGCTAGGGATGCCTCCTTGAAATTCGTGTCGGCAGCTGGCTCCACACGTTCCGCCTCACCGATGAAAAGCCCGAAAGGAAAATCCCTGCCCGCCGAATAGATTGAATCCCCCGAAGCAAAAGCTGCGTCTTTTTGAATCATTGTAAGCCGCGGCTTCCGTCCGCCGATTAAAAGGCCGTCAACGCTGTCATTCCCGGCTTTTGCGGACAACTGCCAGTCCGGATCAAAAATGGTGCGCACCACGCTTAATCCATTCGTCACTTCAACCACCTGCCCCAAAAATATCGTGTCGGAAACAAGTACTGGCATGCCTTTTTGAATACCTTCGAGAAGGCCTGCATTCACCGTAAGAAGGCCGTGGTTATTAAAAGGATAGGTTGAAAAAACCCGGGCAACTACACTGTGTTTGCCCGCTGATTCTTTTCGGCCCGGCTCTTCTTGAAGCGTAAGAAGCTCGGCTTTCAGGCGTGAATTTTCTTCCCGTAATCGTGAGAAATCCTCGTCTGTTTTAACCCGTGCAAAAAGATGGGCAAAGAAGGTATTCGAGGTTTTGATAACAGAGGATACGCCGGCACTCGCAGAACTCCGCTCGGCAACGCTCAGACCTCCGCCTATAAAAAGAAGCAACCCGCCAAGGCCAATGGCTACTACCGTAAAAATAATCCGTTTCACCCTGTTATTATAGCTTAATTTCTTTCGGCCGCAAAGGATTCTCAAGAAGCGGCCCGTACCGAGTAATCTCCTCGACGGCGATGCCCGTGCCGCGGGCAACGCACGTCAGAGGATCATCAATAACCATGGTTGCAACCGAGAGTTCGCGCGCAAGCAACTGGTCAAAACCCCTGAGCAAACTGCCGCCGCCGCAGAGATTGATACCGCGCCGGAGAATATCGCCAGCGAGTTCAGGGGGAGCAAGCTCGAGCACTTCACGAACTGCCTCAACGATGGAACGGAGAGATTTTACAATCGCTGCCCGTACCTGCGTATCTTTAAGAATAATTTCCTTGGGAAGCCCGGTAATTAAGTCGCGGCCGCGAATCGGCATCTCGAGCTTTTCGGAAAGCGGAATTGCGGAACCGATCGAAAATTTTACTTCTTCTGCGGTCG
>JBGPMO010000006.1:0-14153 GCA_041487075.1 Minisyncoccia bacterium | reverse complement strand
CGTCACCACGATCATGAGATCGTCATGATGCCCGTGGCGGCCTCGCTCATCATTCGCCACCTTGATTTCTCCTTCGAAGAGGTGTTTCCCTGATCGTACTTTGATGGGAAGTCGTGTGATAGGGATGAATCCGGTCTTCGCGAGGAGATCTTCGTTGGTCTTAGGGGATCCGTTTTGGCCAGTCGGCATGGTCGACTGCGACATCTCGAGTTTCCCTTTCGCGCTTGAAGTTTTTATGGGCAGGCCACGCGTTCGGCGGCCTGCGTAGAAAGGACTAATTAAGAGATTAGCAAATCTTTTTCTATAAGTCAATCCCGTTAGAGCTCGCTGCGCTAAAGGCGCGTTGTCAGACGCTTGCGGTGTCTTAGCTCTACGGGACCAAATTGATAAAAATCGTTCAAGCGGGTAATCTTGGTCTATAACTACCCTTATGGGCACTGCCCTTAGGGAATTTATATGTCCAGAGGATTCAAACTTATTTCAAAAAACAAACCCGCCGGGGACCAGCCCGGTGCCATTGACGCGCTCGTCGATGGTCTAGAAAAGGGCTATCCGCACCAGACGCTTCTTGGCGTTACTGGTTCGGGGAAAACGTTTACGGTGGCGAATGTCATTGCCCGCATACAAAAGCCGACGCTCGTGATCGCGCACAACAAAACGCTCGCGGCACAGCTCTGTAATGAGTTTCGGGAGTTATTCCCCGAGAATTCGGTGAATTATTTTGTTTCGTACTACGACTACTATCAGCCAGAGGCCTATTTGCCGACCTCTGACACGTATATCGCGAAGGAAGCGATGATCAACGACGAGATTGATAAACTGCGGCATGCGGCAACGACCGCGCTCCTTACGCGCCGCGATGTGATTGTGGTTGCGTCCGTTTCCTGTATTTATGGCTTAGGCGCGCCAGAAGTGTATAAGGAGCATATTTTTCGTCTGAAGCCCGGCATGAACATAAATCGTGCCACATTCGTGCGCGAGCTTATTGCGCTTCAGTTTAAACGGACGAACTATGATTTAAAACGCGGCACGTTTCGTCTGCGCGGCAACAGTTGGGAGATTATGCCGCCGGATCGAGAAAAAATCTATCGTTGTGAAATGCAAGGGGAGAAAATCGCGGAGATTTATGAAGTAGATCCGGTAGAGGGCTTCGCGCCCGGGAAAACCCCGACGATTCCTGAAGTTTTGATTGCGCCGGCAAAACATTTTATTACCCCGCCGGAAGACCGCGAACGCGCTCTCAAAGCGATCAAGCAAGAATTAAAAGAGCGCCTCGCTTATTTTGAAAAGGAAAAGAAATATCTTGAAGCAGAGCGGCTCGAGCGCAGGACAAAGTTTGATCTCGCCATGATTCGTGAAGTTGGTTACACGAACGGCATTGAAAACTATTCGCGTCATTTGTCGGGGCGCGCTGCCGGATCTCCCCCAGATACACTTCTTGATTATTTTCCTCGTTCGCTTTCGGGGAACGATGGTGAGCGAAGTCGAACCACTACCGCTAGAGGTTCACCAGCGTTTTTAACCGTGATCGACGAGTCGCATGTGACGGTTCCGCAGTTGAACGGCATGTACGAAGGCGATGCCTCGCGGAAGAAAACGCTTATTGAATATGGTTTTCGGCTTCCATCAGCCGCGGATAACCGCCCGCTCAAATTCAATGAATTTCAGTCGCGTATCGGCCAGACCATTTATACCTCGGCAACCCCGGGGCCGTACGAACGGGCAAAAAGCGACATGCGACAGGGTAAAGGACAAATTGTCGAGCAGATTATTCGTCCGACCGGGCTCGTGGACCCGAAAATTACCATCCGCCCGGTAACGGGACAGATACAAGATTTGATACCCCGTATCGTGGAGAGGGTATCGCGAAAAGAGCGGGTACTTGTTACCACGCTCACAAAAAGAATGGCCGAGGACCTCACGGAATATTTGCAAAACCAACAACCAACAACTAATAACGAACAACAGGACCAGAATAAAAAAAGTCAAAAGTTATCAGTTATAAGTCATAAGTTAAAAGTAGCCTACTTACACAGCGACGTAAAAACTCTTGATCGCATTCGGATTCTGACCAATCTCCGGAAAGGAAATTTTGACGTGCTGGTGGGCGTGAATCTGCTTCGCGAAGGCCTTGATCTGCCCGAGGTTTCGCTCGTTGCGATTTTAGATGCTGACAAAGAAGGATTTTTACGGAGCGAAACCTCGCTTGTCCAAACCATTGGACGGGCCGCGCGAAATGTTGCCGGCGAAGTTTTAATGTATGCGGACCACATCACGGGCTCTATCAGCCGCGCGGTGAAAGAAACTGAACGAAGGCGTAAGATTCAGCTTGCGTATAATGAAGCGCACGGCATTACCCCAACCACCATTTTTAAAGAAATCCGCGACATTTTGCCGGAAGAAGTTTTAAAGCTTGAAATGAAACCGATTCCAAAATCAAAAACCGCACTTGAGAAATTAATTAAAGAAAAAGAACGAGAAATGCGGGAAGCGGCAAAACAGTTGGATTTTGAGTTAGCCGCGATTCTTCGAGATGAACTCCGAGAATTAATGAAAAAGAGTAAGGAGAAAACAACTTAAGTAAAGATTTGACAAGCTTACAGTAATAAGCTAGTATCTTGTTAGCATCTTTCAAAGTGAAAGATGCCGGCATTACCGAGCCGAACAAAAGGTTTGTCATATTACCATAAAGGAGCTGACCATGTCGGAAGGCATGATCGGTTTGCTGTCGCTCGACGAGGTTCGTGGAGCGGTAGGCGACCTGGTCTTGAAGCTCGTCGGCAGCGAAGGCCCTACGTACGCGGCTGAACTGAAGAAATTCGTTCTGAAGCAACCCTGCTGGCCGCGGGAAGCAAGACAGCCGAGCGGTCCTCTCATGGAAGGCAGCCAATGCACGACAGCTTGGCCCGCCCCCGGCGAAGTCTTCGAACTCACCATGGAGAAGCCCTTCACCGGCCTCGCGATGGTGCGTGACACCGGCTTCAGCAACTTGAGGGAGTGGCGTTTCACCGGGAAGGAGATCACGAAGCCCGTGACCAAGCGATTCAAGCTCATCGAGATCGGCTATCAGCAGAACTTCGAGTCAGTGAAGCGCGAACTCGGAAAGCACGGCACGATCCCGGAAGGCCAATGGAGAAAGGCCGCAACGCAGAAGTTCTCAGGCGCTCCCGGAAGGCCCGTGGGCGTTGCCGATTCCTCCTGGGTCGGCCCG
Organism: Minisyncoccia bacterium; assembly: GCA_041487075.1. Taxonomy (GTDB): domain Bacteria; phylum Patescibacteriota; class Minisyncoccia; order UBA6257; family 1-14-0-10-40-38; genus JBGPMO01. The sequence continues at coordinate 10,942 of JBGPMO010000006.1, read as the reverse complement.
GTCGGGGGCGTCAACTTCCCGTACGTGTCGGGCGATGATGGTGACGGGCACTTCTATTGGACCGACGACGACTTCGGCGGCGGCTGGCTCTGGCTCGTCGAGGTCAAGTAGACTCTAAGTATTCGCGAGCGGTGTGAAAGCTTCTCGCGGAACCTGCTGTGAGAGGCAGGACAGTTGCGCCCGTGGATTCATTCTCCGAGAAGGGAGTGAGTCCACGGGCCTTTTAATTTTTAAAAACTTGTGCTATGTTTCTCGATTGACCCCCCCTACAAAGGCAACTGCGGGGCAATTTCCATATTCTAATGGCACAAAACAAGATAATCATCAAAGGCGCGCGAGAACACAATCTTAAAAACATCAATCTTGAGCTGCCGCGGGACAAGATGATCGTGTTTACCGGACTTTCGGGCTCGGGGAAATCGAGCTTGGCGTTTGATACGATTTTTGCCGAGGGTCAACGCCGGTATATTGAATCGCTTTCAGCATATGCGCGGCAGTTTTTAGGGAAGCTCGATAAGCCGGACGTTGATGAAATCGAAGGGCTTTCACCGGCAATTTCGATTGACCAGAAAAGCCATTCGGGAAATCCGCGCTCAACCGTTGCGACCATCACGGAAATTTATGATTATCTCCGCGTGCTTTTTGCGCGCGCGGGAAAGCCGTTTTGCCCGAAATGCGGCAGAGAAATCAAGAAAATGACGAACGAAGAGATTGTAGATGTCGCCATCCAAATTTCAAAAGAAAATAATGCGCCCGCGGGCGGAGGCAAAAACATGGTGATCTTGGCGCCGGTCGTGCGCGGCAGAAAAGGAGAATACTATCAGATGCTCTACGACTTTTTGAATGCAGGATTTTCTGAAGTGCGGGTTGACCACGAATATCGCTCGCTCCGCGATCGCATGGAACTCTCGCGGTATAAAGCGCACCATATCGATCTTGTCGTAGATCGGATACCCGCGGGCCTTGATTTCAAAACAAAAGACGACCGCCTGCGCCTTTCAGAAGCGATTGAACACGCCTTGAAGTACGGCGAAGGAGTGGTGACGATTATCACTGACAAAGAAGTTTCACTCTCGGCAAAATTCACGTGTCCGAATGACGGATTTTCATTTCCGGAAATTGAACCGCGTCTCTTTTCGTTCAATAGTCCGTACGGCGCCTGCGAAACATGTCATGGACTGGGCGTTGAAAATCCGTGGTCAGAAAAAATTTGCGTAACGTGCGGCGGGAAACGGCTTCGTGAAGAAAGTTTGAATGTACTTCTTGAGAACAAAAACATCGTCACCGTCACCAGTGAGTCCATTGCCGATTCGTACGCATTTTTCGAAAAGCTGGGGAAGCGACTTGCGCATGGGACTAAAGCCGATGCCGCCCTGCTCACGATCGCTGAAGTGCCGCTCCGCGAAATTAAAAATCGGCTGAAATTTATGATTGATGTCGGGCTCGATTATCTTACGCTGAACCGGAAAGCAGGAACACTCTCTGGCGGTGAGTCGCAACGGATCCGACTCGCCTCACAAATCGGCTCGCGGCTTGTGGGCACGCTCTATATTTTAGACGAACCAACTATCGGGCTTCACCAGCGCGACAACGCGAAGCTGTTGAACACTCTCCACGAGCTCCGTGACCTCGGCAACACGATCATCGTGGTTGAACACGATGAAGAAACCATCCGCGAGTCGGATTATTTAGTAGACATCGGCCCGGGTGCTGGCGTGCATGGCGGAAAAATTGTAATAGAAGGGCAAATGCCAGAGCTTCTTAAAGACAAGACTAAACATTCGCTCACCCTCGATTATTTGCGCGGCAAGCAATTTATTTCCGTGCCCAAAGATCGGCGGAAAATTGGAAAGACGCATGAGATGATAAAAATTAAGGATGCGTCCGCGAATAATTTAAAAAACATTGATGTTTCGATTCCGCTCCGGCGCTTTACCGCAGTGACCGGCGTCTCTGGTTCGGGCAAAAGTACGCTGGTCTACGACGTTCTCTATAAGTTTCTCGCGAACAAATTTAACGGCGCAGACTACAAGCCGGGCACGGCAAGCGCGATTCTCGGACTTGGATACATTAATCGCGTTATTAATATCGATCAGTCGCCGATTGGCAGGACGCCGCGATCGAATCCGGCAACCTATGTGGGCGCGTGGACGTTTATCCGCGATCTCTTTTCGTCAACCGAAGACGCGCGCGTGCGCGGGTATAAGCCGGGCCGGTTCAGCTTTAACGTGCCGGGCGGCCGGTGCGAAAACTGCGAAGGCCATGGCGTGATCGCGATTGAAATGCATTTTTTGCCGACCGTGTATGTGGAGTGCGATGTGTGCAAGGGCAAGCGGTTTGATCGCGAAACGCTCGAGGTTGAGTATAAAAAGCGGAATATCTACGACGTGCTCCAGATGACGATCGAGGAAGCAGTCACGTTTTTCGACGACATTCCGTGGCTGCATGACCGGCTCGTGATTTTAAAAGAGGTGGGCCTTGGGTATCTGCAACTGGGGCAGTCCGCAACCACGCTTTCGGGCGGCGAGGCGCAGAGGATCAAACTTTCTTCCGAGCTTGGCAAGCGCGATACGCGGCGTACGCTTTATTTGCTTGACGAGCCAACCACCGGGCTTCATTTTGCCGATGTGGCAAAGCTCCTTGAGGTTTTGAACCGGTTGGTGGAGCGGGGGAATACGGTGGTGGTGATTGAGCACAATTTGGATGTGATTAAGACCGCAGACTGGGTCATTGACCTTGGGCCTGATGGAGGAGTGAAAGGCGGCAAAGTAGTGGTTGCCGGCACGCCTGAAGACGTTGCGCGGCGCTCGGGAAGCGCAACTGGAGAATACTTGCGGAAGGTATTGAAATAGGATCGCCGACGCAGATATACTCTCGCTACCGCTCGAACTCCCAGCGTGAGTTCTCGCTGGCGCATCGGCCTCGCTCGGTCCCGCCAAGGCGGGACCACCCTGCCCGTTCGGCCTCAGAGCCGCGCTGTGAGTATATCTGCGTCGGCTCAAGAAAGTTGATGCGCTTGTCGGTAGGTAGGCATCCTGCACGACAGAACCGAAAAGCAGGATCACGTCATACTAAAAGGTTATCCACATCCTTATTTGTGCTTCTGTCGGGGGGGGGTACACTACTGGTATGAGTAAAACTAATAAAATTCTGCTCCCAATTTTTGCCGCATTGTTTCTCGGTGCATTTATTTTTTGGGGCTCAATATCGCGTCAACCTGCGATGGTGAGTTCTATCTCTTCAAATATTAGGAAGATGCTAGGCTTGTCTGGTAATAATATTGTAAGTGAAAAGGGTCCTCGGTTGCAATGGATTACTCCTTCGCATCAACAACTTATGCCACCTCTTACTTTTAACAGTCAAGCTGTTGCTGCTCCGTCTTTGAATCTAAAACAGCAGCCAAATCCATATAATCCACCGGTTGCCCCTCAATATTTCAGTGCGTCGTCTTATCCTTCTTTATACCAGATTTATATTTCCCTCCAATGGAATAATACTCCGGATAATGAGGATGGATATGTTGTGGAAAGGAGTCTTAATGGAGTTAATTTTTTCCCGATAGCAAATCTTCCCGCTGATGCTTTTTATTTTCTCGACGCATCAATTCAAGGAAATGTCACATATTATTATCGCATTAAAGCATTCAATAATGCTGGCGCAAATTATTCTACGACCCAAACTGTACTCGCGCCACCATATCCTCCAAATGCGCCAATACCACCTTCGAATCTAACGATAACAGGATTGAATTCAACGAAAGTTAGTATTTCATGGATAGATAATTCAACAAATGAAACTGCTTTTTATGTTATGAGAGGAGATACTCCCTGGGGCTATTCGACAGTTCTTTATTTTCTTTCACCTCATAAAGGAACTGGGCGCATGACAGCAGTTGATAGTACCATAGTCCCCAACACTCATTATTGGTATATAATAGTTGCTGATACTTCTTCGTTTGCAACCGCAGAGAGTGATACGGTTGACGTTATAGTCCCCGTCGGTTCGAATTCGTCACCGACGCCTCCCGCGGCACCTGCCTTTTTTGAAGCGTATGGGAACGCTTTGATGCCACCGGGTGTCGCGAGGATTCTACTCATTTGGCAGAATGTTGCAAATGAGACTGGCTATAGAGTTGAGCGAAGCGTAAACAATTCCTCAAATTTTATTGAGATCGGCCAAGCCCAAGGAGTTCCGCCAATTGCTTATTATCTTGATGGCAGTCTCACCCCGAATACTGACTATTTTTATCGTGTTAAGGCTTATAATCAGTGGGGGAGTTCTTATTCGCCAATCATACAGGTACACAATCTATAGGATTTTCATTTAGAAATGAAAATCTGCGGGCTATAGTAATCGGCCACGCCCGCTGGTTCCTAACCTTTAGGAAGCCGAGGAGCGTAAGCTCTAAAGCAACTTAAGGATGGGGGACCAGCGGGCATCTCTCACACCCTGCGATACATGGAACGCAGAGTGTTTTTTTTGAGCGGATAGTCTACAATTGCCGTGCAATGTCGAGAACGAATTTGTACGGAAAAATTCCCAACACCCCGGGCGTGTATTTGATGAAAGGCGCTCGCGGGGAGATTTTATATATCGGAAAAGCCGCGAATTTGAGGCGCAGGGTTTCGAGTTATTTCGAGCGGCCGCACGACTATCGGATTCAGAAAATGGTGAGTTTGATTCGGAAGATTGATGTGGAGTCCACGGACACCGCGCTTGAGGCATTAATCCTTGAAGCCGAGTTCATCAAAAAGCACCAGCCACCCTATAACGTACTCGAGAAAGATGACAAGAGTTTTCTCTACGTCGAATTTACGAAAGAGAAATTTCCGCGGGTGCTCCTCGTGCGCGGCAAGTCGCTTGCGGCAGGGAAGCGGTTTGGGCCGTTTATTTATGGCAATTCGATTCGCGAGGCATTGAAGATTTTAAGGAGAGTTTTTCCTTTTGGCGTCCACCCCGTAAAGGCGCAGAGTGCCCACGGGGCAGGCTTCGATAGTAAACCATTGAAGCCGTGTTTTGATTACCAAATCGGACTTTGCCCGGGCACCTGTATCGGCGCGACAAGCGTACTCGAATACGGTAAAAATATCCGCAACCTCACTCTCATTTTTGAGGGGAAAAAGAGGCGCGTGCTGAAAGCTTTAGAAAAAGAAATGAAGCGAGCAAGTAAAAATTTAGAGTTCGAGCGAGCGGCGATTCTACGGCGCCAGATTTTTGGGTTAAAGCACATCCAGGACGTTTCGCTTATCGAAACCGATAAGAATTTCCAATTTCCGATTTCCAATTTCCAAAAAATGCGCATTGAAGGATACGATATATCGAATATCTCCGGTACTTCAGCGGTTGGCTCTATGGTGGTGTTTCGCGGCACGGAGCCGGATAAAAATGAGTATCGGAAGTTTAAGATTAAAACTATTATGCAGTCCGACGACGTGGGCATGATGAAAGAAGTACTGCGGCGCAGGTTCCATAACCCATGGCCCCTCCCTGATCTTATTCTGATTGACGGGGGCTTGGGGCAGGTGAATGCGGCCCGTCAAGTGCTCGGCGAATTCGGCCTTAAAATTCCCGTGATGGGCATTGCAAAAGGTCCCACACGGAAGAAAAATGAGTTTGTGGGCTCGATCCCGAACGGCGTCGCATCGCAGACCTTGATTCGTGTCCGCGACGAAGCGCATCGGTTCGCGATTACCTATCACCGGGCGCTCCGGAGTGGGAGAATGCTGGCGCGTTAATTAAAATCGGGCAAGCTTTTACAGAGGCGGGTAATGGGTTATACTTTTAATATGATGAATAAACAAAAACGCCTTTTGATATTTTTTTCAATTGTTGCAGTTGTTGTGATTGCCATCATTGGGCTCATCGCGATGCCGCATCCGGCCGCTATCGGGCAATCAGGAAAGGCATCGGCGTTAGATTCAGTTTCGCAATCGAGCGGAACTTTGTATTTCGGCGCATCGAATGATGACGCCTTTGGGAACGGGGAGCCGCACCGGCCGATTGAAGTTTATTTTCTTGTGCCGCGCGATGCATTACTTTCTGGTAAATTTTATCTGGGGGGCAAATGGCGTATTGAGCCGGAGTTTGCTGAGAATGCAGTGGCTCCTGCAAAAATTGCGTTTCGTTTTACCGGAAAAAGCGTCTATATCAGCGCGAGCGGAGATAAAGATGTATCGCTCCAGGTATTTCTCGATGGGAGTAACATCGGCACGCTCCACGTGCAAGAAAAGAAAAGTTATCCCGTTGTTCGGCAGGGCGATGGAGGAGAACATACCATCGAGCTTGTCATTCCTGATGCAGGGCTTCGGGTTTTTTCGCTTACGGTTCAATAAAAAATCCGCGCATATCGCGGAGGGATAAGGATTATATTCCTTGTGCGGGCTTAATCCCCAAGGAGGAGGCGCACCGCGGCGCGGCAAAGGTCAGAGAATGCTCCGCCCGCGACATATACTCTGTTTTCATCAAGCCGAATTTTACGGTCGGAGTTAATTTCATAAAGAAAATCTCCTTTAAGGTAGCCGATTTTGTGGCTGCTGCGGTTGAAAATATAATTATCTTCGTAGAATCCAAGTTTGAGTCCCTGATGGTCAAAGACATCATTGCCGGAGAGCCAGCCGATTTTTACTCCGGCGCGCATAATGTCATTGTTAATAATTTTAATCATGCTTGAGCCGCCGTTTCGCGGCTACCACTGCGCCCAAGGTGCCAAGAAGCGAGACAATCCATGCAGTTCCAGCATAGAACTCAAGGTTTTTTCCCCGTTTCTCGATCTCTCGGAGTGATCGGCCAACAAGGACAAAACCAGATTGGGTCCCGGAAAAATGGCGGATCACAACCGCGCTACGAACCCCCGGCTCTGGTTGCCATGTGATACGGTCTTCACCGGCGGTTTTCGTGAAGGCGAAAACACCCGGAGGAGGAACAGGGAGTTTATTGTTTAAAGTACCAGTGCCGCCTGCGGCCTTTCCGTCTTCGTTGTAAACAATGATGTAGGGATAAAGACTTTTTGAAATATCGAGAGCGCCGCTTCCTTGAAGGATTGACTGAACACTGGTTCCCGCCGCCAGTGCGCCGCTTATATCTTCCGCAATTTGGATTTGCGGGTCATTCGCGCCGTTTCGCAAACTTTGTTGGACAGAAACATACGTGAGTCCTGAAAAAAGAGTGGCAAGTATTGCAAGCGGAAGCCAGGCGAGGAACACCGCGGATAATTTTGGGATATTCATATGATGAGGTAACTCAATAAATATTACGCTGGTTTCATGACAAATGCATAATCAGATTGGAACCATTTGAGGGCAATATGGTAAATCGTGTACGTAATAAAGAATGCCGCGAAAACATCAATAGAATAGTGGAGGTGGCCAAAGAGGACGCTCGTGCCGAAGATGATGGATGAAGCGAGATACAGGACACGGAGATACTTATTATCCCATAGGATGAGCCCCATAAGAAAGGGCAAACCGGTATGGCCGGAGAAAAAAAGATCGCCGCCAAAAGTAAAGTGTCCAATCAGATCCGTGGGATCAATATAAGCACGATTGGGAGAGGGACCGATATGCGTGAGCATCACAAAAGCAGATCGAATAATGATAAAAAGAGCCACGCTTTTTGCAACAAAGGGAATGCGTTTCGGAGTATAGAGAAGGAGCAGGATAGTGAAGGCGACGAGCATGAGCGATCCTTCACTGAAAATGAAATCAACATTCAGTATCGGGGTATTATCGAGAATAATATCGGTTACTGCATTGCTTTCATGCCGTACGGTATATGCTCCGGCAAACTGGTTTACGATAAGACTTATGCCGATAAAGATGAATCCTAGGATTGCCGCGAGAACAAATTTTTTATTACTCCACACTGCGCGATGGCGGTTGATGATTTGCCGAAAATTATTCATACGAGCTTACTTATGATTGGATATGCGCACAACCGTTGATTTCTTAGTATACGGTTTTTTGAGAAACATTGTCCAAAAATAGTTAATAACATAGCGAAATCCGGTTGCGAGCACCCCTTCTTTCAAAAGGCGGCGGCCAGAGGAATACATCGGGAGCCGAAACGTAAATTTAACCGGGCCCACCGCATGAAGCCGGCGTGCGAGGTCGGTATCTTCGCCGTAGAAATCAATGGAAAGATTAAAACCGCCTATTCGCTCGAGCGCACTCCTGGTAACCACAAAATTGCCGCCTTGGAGCATTGATCCGATCCGAAGCACAAATCGAGTGAGAAGATAAATAGGGAATGCGGCAAGGTAATAGGCATATACAAACATTCGGGTCAGGAGTGAAAGATCATAATAGATAAACGGGCCGGAGAGCGCCACGAGGCGGGGATTCCGTTGGAATTCGCGAAGCACGGTTTGAATCCAGCCGGGGGTAAGCATGGTGTCTGCGTCAACGTTCGCAATCAATTCGCCATGCGAGGCAAGGAACCCGGCACGCCGCGCTTTGACAATTCCTTTTTCCGGCTCATCAACTATGATAACGCTGAGGAACGATTCTGCGACTGTTCGGGTTTTATCGGTGCTCGCGTTATTGACCACAATAACTTCGATATTTGTTTCTTGACTACCAATCTCCCGAAAAATTGAGGCGAGGCATTTCCCGAGATACGCCTCTTCGTTGTATGCGGGGATAACAAAACTTAATTTCATGGGCGTTTTTTCTTTGCGAGCCGTTTGTAGATTGTTTCCCAGCGCGTTACCACCGCGTCAATAGAAAATTTTTGAACCGAAGCCATAGCGGCTTTCCCTAAGGCATGGCGTTTAACCGGATGTTCAAGGAGGAATTGGAGGCGATCCGCAAACGCCGTAGCATCACCGGGCGGAACTATAAATCCGTTTTTCGCGTTGATATATTCAGGAAGCGCGCGCGAGTTAACGCCAACCGCGGGCAAGCCAACACCCATGGCTTGGAGCGTTACCATACTTTGCGTTTCAGAGGTGCTTGTAATAGCGAAGACTTCTGATGCGCGGTAGAGGTCAGCGAGGTCCGGCTTACTCAAGGTTCCCAAGAATATTACGTTTTTTCTCACGCCGAGTTCCTCGGCAAGGCGCTCAAGTTCTGGCGCATGGTCTCTGCCGTGGCCGGCGAGCGCGAAGGTGATCGACGGAATTTTCTTTTTTACGACCGCGATCGCACGAATAATAACATCAATATTTTTTTCTACCGCAAGGCGTCCGGCGTAAACAACTGAATGTTCAGAAATGCCAAATTTTCGCTTGAGCGCTTTTCGGTCCGCTTTTAGTTTTGGCTGAAATTCTGAAAGATCAATAGGGTTTGAAATAACCTCATGGGGCGGACGCAAACCATAGGGGATCATAGCCTTGAATACTGACTCTGACGGTGCAGTCAGATAATCGCAATGGTTGTAATACCAAATAAAACCACGCATGGCGAGTTCTTTAAACCACGTTTGTTTAATGGGGCTATATACCGCAAACGCATCAATAGCGGTATGGTTCGTGCCCACAAGCGGAATGTGGAGCCGGCGAGCAACCGAGATCGCCTCAATGCCAACGCCAAAAGGGGATTGGCTGTGGACGATGTCTGGCATAACTCTTGCAATGTTTTGCCACCGAAAAAAGGTGGGGATAACCAAGCGGGATTGGTGTGTGGAGCTTGGAAAGTGGATAGAAGCCAGCCGGTGGACATGCACGTGAGAGCCAAGATCAATTTCTTGGCGCGGGATTTTTATCACTTGGTAATCGTGGTCTGATGCGCTCGGCACATAATAATGCACCTCGTGTCCGCGTTTTCCTAATTCCTTTCCGAACGTGGCAATTGAGTCCTGAATGCCGCCGATTTCCGGGAAAAAATTGTCGGAGAATAGTGCAATTTTCATACCTAGAGCCGTTCATCAACTCTCGTGCCGATTTTCATAAGTACGATATAGACCAAAAGAATCGCGGCAATAACAATAGCTCCGGCCCAGGTGGCATAGCCGAAATATTGATTGATTTTTTGATACGCATATCCGAAATAATAACCAACGAGGAGAAGGGCGAATGATTTAGGAATCGTTGAGAGAAAGTTGATGAAAAGAAACTGGGGAAGGGGCATCTTTGCGATTCCTGCGGCGATCAAGATTGGCGCACCGGTCACGTGAGAGAATTTTCCAAAAACAAGTGTTGTACCGCTGTGCTTGGCAAAATGTTCTTCGATTTTTCGAATGCGTTCGGGCGTGACGCCAAAAAGCCGGCCCCACCGCTCAATAATGCCGATATTCCCGAAGTAGCCGATAGCATAATAAAGAGCGTCGCCGGCAACATCGGCAATAATAAGGAGTATATAGGTAAGCAAAAATCCGAGATACCCGTGCGCGACAAGGAAGCCAGCGATGATCGTGATGATCGGGCCTTCAATAACGGCGATGGGAAAAAGAACTAAGTATTTATACGTTTGGAGAAGTGCGAGAATCTGCGGGAATGAGAAAAACATCTTTTGCCCATTTTACCGCGTTTTTGAGGTCAGTAAAAGCGAAAACATCTTACTATTGACACACCGGTTTTATAGGTATATAGTAATGGGAGCGGCACATCGAAAAAACAATGAATTCCCACAAGGGAAGAAAGCAGGTTTCTCGTGCAATGGAATTGGAGTTGGACTTGGTTTTTCATCACGTTCGGGTTCGTCGTTGTCGAAGGTGTTGTTTCCTTTTGGGAAGGAACCTTGACCGCGAACGGGTATCGGCATGTGGCGCTTCCATTCTTGAATCATGCAGGCGCTTCATGGAGCGATGGGCTTGTACTCTCGAGTCTGAATGCGATTCTTATCCCCAATCTCAAAACGCCATGGCTTGGAGTCGTGGTCGCATTGACCATTGGGATCGTGATCTCAATTGCCATCCATAACTGGTGGGCAACGATGCCCGGCAAGTGCTGTATCTTCCCGTATAAAGCGGAGAAACTCGGATTGCATGCCCTGGGATGGACTGGTTG
>JBGPMO010000005.1:0-17323 GCA_041487075.1 Minisyncoccia bacterium | reverse complement strand
CAACGAGGTGCTTTCTAAGTGGCGGAACTGGCGGAGCGGGCTTTCGTATTACGACAAGGAGTTGGATGCGGTCTTGGTGGGCGCGCTTGATGATTGTGTCGTGGAAAACGGAAAATATATTCCGGCGGACTATAAAACCCGCGGGTTTGATATTAAAGAAGGCGGTGAAAGTTTCTACCAGAATCAGCTGAATTGCTATTCATTTTTGCTCGAGGCGAATAATTTCTCGCAGCCGAATTTTGCGTATCTCATCTATTTTATCCCGCGTGAGGTGAAGGGGAGCGGGATGGTGCAATTTTCCGTTGAAGTGAAAAAAGTAGGAACCTCCACAGAAACTGCCTTGAAAACCTTCCGCGCGGCAGTTCATTTACTCCGGAAGCCCATGCCTGAATCCCACAGCGAGTGTCAGTTCTGTTCGTGGGGGAGGAATGTGGCCGCAGTTTAGAAATTGATGAGTTTTACACCGAGATGCGAAATAGAATCATTGAACTTATCCGGGCAGTAGCCGGTGGAAAAATAGAATTTTCGGTTGAGCCGGTTGAAAATCCTGCGTTCGGACACTATGCGACAAATGTGGGGATGCGAGTTGCCGCGCTTCGCGCGGCTGGCAAATCGCCAAGCGCAAATCGCACGGCTTTTGAAGTTGCGCGTGAGCTTGCGGCAAAAATTAAAGCTTCTGACAAAGAAGGTTTTTTCGATCGCGTAGAAGCCGCGCCGCCGGGATTTATTAATTTCTGGCTTTCCAAGCGAGCGATTCAAGAGTCATTCAAAAAAGTGGAAGAATCGCGCAAATCGCAAAGTGCAAATCGCGGGATGGACGGAACGGTCGTGATTGACTACTCCCACCCCAACATCGCAAAGCCCATGAGCGTGGCGCATTTGCGCTCTACGATTATCGGCGATGCGCTCTATCGGATTTTTAAATTTGCCGGCTGGGAAACGATCAGCGATAACCATTTAGGGGATTGGGGGAAACAGTTTGGGGTACTTATCGCCGCCTACAAGGAACAACTGATAACTAATAACTTAAAACTAATAACGAGAAAGATTACGATTGAAGATTTATTAAAACTCTACGTTGATTATTCCGCGCGAATGAAAACGGATCCAACACTTGATGAACAAGCCCGCAAAGAAACAAAAAAACTCCAAGATGGCGATCGCGAAAATACGAAAATCTGGAAAGAGTTTTATGAAGTGAGTCTTGCGGAGTTTAAAAAGATCTACGAGATTTTGGGCGTGACCTTCGACTATTATTGGGGCGAGAGTTTTTACAAAGATATGCTTAGAGGTGTTGTCGAAGATGCATTAAAAAAAGGCGTTGCGAAGGAGAGCGAAGGCGCAGTGGTGATCCCGCTAGAAGGATTCGAAACGCCATTTGTTATTCAAAAAAGCGATGAGGCGTTTTTGTATTCGACGACCGATCTTGCGGCAATCATGCATCGTAATAAAAAATTCAAACCAAATCTTGTGCTCTATGTGGTGGACAATGGCCAATCACTCCATTTTACGCAACTGTTTAAAGCGGGAGAGTTGCTCGGGCTTACGCGCGGCGAGAAGCTCGTGCATGTGAAGTTCGGGCTCATGCTCGGGGAAGACATGAAAAAACTCTCGACCCGAGCAGGGAAACACATTGTGCTTGAAGCGGTGTTAGATGAAGCGGTAAAGAAAGCCCACGAAGTCGTTCTCAGCAAGCGGCCTGATTTAAGCGAGAACGAGCGAGAAAAAATCGCACAAGCGGTTGGCATTGCGGCGGTGAAGTATAACGACCTTTCGCAAAATCGGCAGAGCGACATTGCGTTCCATTGGGATAAAATGTTGAATTTGGAAGGCAACAGCGCGCCGTATTTGATGTATACGTATGCGCGGTTCGCGAGTATTCTCCGGGAAGCGAGAGAGGAGAGAGGAGAGAGGAAAGAGGAAAGAGAACAGGGAATAGAGGAAAGTTTAAAGACAGAATCAGAAATAACACTTGTCTTAAAACTCATTCAGTTTCCGGATGTGATTCAGCGCATTACCGAAGATTATTTCCCGCATCACCTTACGGATTATCTATTTGAACTCGCAAAAGAGGCGAATTCTTTTTATCATAGAGAGCCAGTTTTGAAAGCGGAGGCAGATGTGCGCACGGCACGGCTCCAATTAGTTTCGAGAACTGCGGCAGTATTGAAAACCGGACTAAATCTGTTGGGAATTGAGGCGTTGGAGAAAATGTAGCAACGATACCAATATACGAATTGGTACTCATGATACAAATATAGTACAAATTTTATGTTCAACGATCAAAAACAATTCAACCTTCCGGAGCTCGAAGAGAAAGTGCTCAAGTTTTGGAAGAAAAATCAGATTTTTGAAAAGTCGGTTTCCCAACGCAAGAATAAAAAATCTTTCGTTTTTTTTGAGGGTCCGCCAACCGCAAACGGCAGGCCGGGGATCCATCATATTCTTGCGCGGGCGTTTAAAGACATTATTCCGCGCTATAAAACTATGCGCGGGTTCTCGGTGCCGCGAAGAGCCGGCTGGGACACACATGGGCTGCCGGTTGAGATACAAGTCGAAAAAGAACTTGGGCTTAAATCAAAAAAGGATATCGAAAAGTTTGGCATTGCTGAATTTAATCGCAAGTGCCGCGAATCTGTCTGGGAATATAAAGATGAATGGGAAAAGTTCACCGAGCGCATTGGTTTTTGGCTTGATATGAAGGACCCGTACATCACGTACGAGACTTCATATATCGAATCGCTCTGGTGGATCTTTTCTGAAGCGTGGAAAAAGAAATTGCTTTATCAAGGCCATAAAGTGGTGCCGTGGTGCCCGCGGTGCGGCACCGCGCTTTCGTCGCATGAGTTGGCGCAGGGGTATAAAACAATTACTGACACGGCAGTAATTGTTAAATTTCCAATTTCCAATTTCCAATTTTCAAAGAAAACAGAAGCAAAAAACAAGAAAGCAAAAATTTATATTCTGTCGTGGACGACGACTCCGTGGACTCTGCCTGGGAATGTCGCCTTGGCTGTTGGAGAAAAAATTGAGTATGCGGAGATTGAACTAAAGGAAAACAAGGAACGCTATGTGCTTGCCGCGAATCGCATTGCGAGTGTCTTTCAAGAAGGTTCGTACGAAATCAAAGAGAAATTCTCCGGCAAAAAATTAATTGGTCTTGCCTACGAGCCGCTTTTTAATGTTCCGGCATTGCGTTCGGAGAAGTCTTACAAAGTATATGCCGCGGATTTTGTAAATACCGACGAAGGCACGGGCGTGGTGCATACCGCGGTTATGTACGGAGAAGACGACTATAACCTTGGCGTGAAAGTGGGATTGCCGCAACACCACACCGTTAATGAACAAGGAAGGTTTACTAAAGATGTGAGAGAGTTTGCGGGGATGAGCGTAAAACCAAAAGACAAAAATGAAGAAGATAAAACAGCTCAAGCAATATTTGAATATCTAAAAAGCAACTCAAATTTTTTGAAAAAATCTGAGATTATTCACGATTACCCGCACTGCTGGCGCTGCGAAACGCCGGTCATCTATTACGCGCGCAATTCTTGGTTTTTAAAGATGAGTTCGCTTCGTAGCAAACTCTTGCAATCAAACGAAAAAATTAATTGGATACCAGCCCATTTAAAAAATGGCCGGTTCGGCGAGTGGCTCCGCGAAGTGAAAGATTGGGCGATTTCACGCGACCGCTACTGGGGTACGCCACTCCCGATTTGGGAATGCAAAAAATGCGGCACGCGAGAAATAGTGGAGAGCCGTGAAAAACTTTCGGCCCGAACAGGTGGCGCGAAAAATCGGTATATCGTCATGCGCCACGGAGAAGCGGAAAATAATGTTAAGAATATCATCAATGGCAATCCGAAAGATCTCAAAAAATATCCACTCACGTTTCGGGGCCGCGCCGTCGCTGAAAAAACGGCACAAGCATTTGTGCGCGAAGAACAGGTCGATGTCATTTTTGCGTCCGATTTTCTTCGTACGAAAGAAACCGCGGATATTGTGGGGAAGTCGCTCGGGGTTGCAGTGAAGACTGACGCACGCCTTCGTGAAGTCAATACCGGCATTTTTGATGCTGGCGGTGTGAATGCGTACCGGAAGTTTTTTTCTTCAGAGCTTGAGCGTTTTACCAAGTGCCCGCCGGAGGGAGAAACGCTCGCTCATATGGTGGCCCGTACGCATTCATTCATTACTGATCTCGAAAAGAAATATAAAAGGAAAATCATTCTCATTATAACGCACGAATATATTGCCTGGGCGCTTGAGACCTTGATGCAGGGCTGGTCAGAAGAAGAGTCTGCGCACGTGCGCGAAGAGCGTGGAGGAGAATTTTTAGGCATGGGCGAGTATCGGGAGGTTTCTTATTTATCACTGCCGAGAAATGAGCAGGGCTTTGCCGATCTCCACAGACCGTATGTGGATGAAGTTGTATTCTTTTGCAAAGCGCAAAGCGCTAAGCGCACTTGTGGTGGAAAAATGCATCGCATTAAAGAAGTAGCGGATGTGTGGTTTGATTCGGGAGCAATGCCGTTTGCTTCAGCTCACTTCCCGTTCGCGCAAAGCGCAAATAGCAAATCGCAAATCGCATTGAATGAAGGCGCTTTGCGCTTTGCGCTCCACGCTTTGCCATTCCCGGCCGACTACATTGCTGAAGCGATTGATCAAACGCGCGGATGGTTCTACACGCTTCTTGCGGTTGCAGCCATCGTAGGGAAAGGCCTGCCCCGTGGCCCAGCTTTACGGGGAGCGCCCTACAAAAATGTCATCTCGACCGGCCATGTTCTTGATAAGCAGGGGCAGAAGAT
The DNA here is from genome assembly GCA_041487075.1 of Minisyncoccia bacterium. Taxonomy (GTDB): domain Bacteria; phylum Patescibacteriota; class Minisyncoccia; order UBA6257; family 1-14-0-10-40-38; genus JBGPMO01. Next base: position 12,521 of record JBGPMO010000005.1, on the reverse strand, counting down.
GTCGAAATCGAAAGGCAATATCATGGATCCGTGGACGATGATTCAAAAATATGGCGCCGATGCCATTCGCTGGCACTTTTTTACCATGAACGATCCGGGCGATCCCAAGCGCTTCGATGAGGCAGATTTAGGCAAGACACTTCGCAAAACATTCTTAATTCTTTGGAATTCGTTTCAATTCCTGCACATGTACGGAGATTTGAAGCAGAAGCCGATTCCGGTACTTGATGCGTGGATTCTGATCCGGCTTCGAGAATTAACCGATGGCGTGACGAAGAATCTAAACGACTATCAGGTTGGAACTGCCGCAAAATTAATTGATGAGTTTGTGGACGATCTCTCCCGCTGGTATATCCGCCGGTCCCGGAAGAATGTGTCGCCCAAAACACTTTCCTTTGTGTTCGCCGAGCTTGCAAAGCTTATGGCGCCCTTCACGCCGTTTTTTGCCGAAGCACTCTATCAAGCCACCGATGTGAAAAATGCGAAGCATCCGCTAGCTCACGGAGCGAATGACGCGAAAAAGAGTGTTCACCTCACTAACTGGCCTAAAGCCGATAAAAAAGCGATTGATAAAAAACTGATTGCGGGAATGGCAGAGGTGCGGCGGATTGCTTCCGAGGCGTTAGCCCTACGAGAGAAAGCGGGAATTAAAGTGAGGCAGCCATTAGCTTCGCTAAAAATCAAATCTCAAATCTCAAATCTTAAAAATAGGGAAGGGTTATTACAGCTTTTGAAAGACGAAATAAACGTAAAAGAAATAATTATAGACAATAAATCCCGACGTAAAGTCGGGACCCCGACTTCCTTATCAAAAGATATCAATGGAGCGTCGGGGCTAATAACAGAACTCGAACTCGATACAACTATTACCCCAGAACTCTACGAGGAAGGATTGGTGCGGGAATTTTCGCGCATAGTGCAGCAACTCCGGCAGGATGCGAAATGCCATTTTAAAGACGAAATTGCGCTCCGGGTTGCCGCGCCAAAAGAATTGTTTACGGTGTTAGAAAAACACGATCGCGAACTGAGAACCGCGCTCAAAGCGCGTGTCATCGAATTTATTGAGAGTTGGGGAGAGAATGGCAAAAAGTTTGATGTGGTCTCGGAGATTAAACTCGACGAGAAACCAATTCGGGTTCAGTTGAGAAAATTGAAGTAATCTTTTTTTATACTTCTATCAACACGGGCAACACTCTAAACCTCAATCAATACCGGCAAAACCATTGGTCTCCGCTTGGTTTTCGTGTAAAGAAATGAACCGATCTGGTCGCGGATTAAGGTTTTGACATAGTCGGGTTCTGCTTCCTGTTTTGGGATGCGCCCCAGAATGTTCCGGAGCCGGCGCCGGATTTCTTCAAGGAGATCCTTGTTCTCTTTCAAGAGAATAAATCCGCGGGAGATGATATCGGGATTTTTAATCATGCGTCCGGTTGATCGCTCGAGCGTTGCGATAATCACGATCATGCCTTCCGCGGAGAGCGCGCGCCGGTCGCGGAGCACGATTTCTTCCACATCGCCCACGCCCAACCCGTCTACCATAACGTACGAAGAATCTACTTTTTCATTCGTAATTAAGAAACTCTCGGGAGTAAGCCGTGCCACTTGGCCGTTGTCCATAAGGATGACGTGGTTCTTTGGGATTCCCACTTCTGTCGCGAGCTTTACCACGTGCTTTCGCATAAAGTAATAGCCATGGACCGGCACCACGAATTTTGGCTTCACGAGCTTCATGACGAGCTTCAGATCTTCTTCATAGCAATGGCCGGAGGCGTGGATGTCGAGGAGTTTTGAATTATAGAGTTCGTCCACCTGGCGTGCGACGTTGTCTTGGAGCCCCTGCACACTTCGTTCGTTGCCCGGCACGACTGAAGAAGAGAAAATGACCGTGTCCGTTGATTTCAGCCGGATCAAGTGGTGTTCGCCGTTTACGATGCGCATGAGCCCCGAGTTCGGCTCACCCTGCGAGCCGGTCGTGAGAATTAAAACCTTGTTGTCAGGATGCTTATTTACTTCTTCAACCGGGATCGTTTGCCCTTTTTTTATTTTCAGATAGCCAAGACCCTGCGCAATCTGCACATTATCTTTCATGGAGCGGCCGTTTAAGAAAACGGTTCTGCCAAGTTTTTCAGCAATGCGTATGATTTCTCCGATCCGGTTTAAAATCGAAGAGAATGCGGCGACGATAATGCGTCCTTTCGCATCTTTGAAAAGGCCTTCGAGATTGTCCTCGATGATTTTTTCAGAGAGCGAAAAGCCGTCTTTGATCGAGTTCGTACTGTCGAGAAAGATGGTATGGATATCCATCGTTCCCAGACGCTCAAAAATTTCGAGATTCATGGGTTTGCCGTCTTTATCAATGTCGAGGCGGAAGTCGCCAAAGTGGACCATCCGGCCAACAGGTGTGTGCAGAATAAATCCCATTGCGTCGAAGATCGTGTGGCTGATGGCAAAAAATTCTGCCTCGAGATTGTCAGAAATCTTGACCTTTTCGCCGGGCTTTACTTCGATGATGCGCGCCTTCGGCAGATTCGGGAATTCAGCCAATCGCTTTTCGATCATGGCTTTAGTTAATGCTGCTGTGTAGATCACAGGGTTCCCGAGTCTTTCTAAGAGATAGGGAAGCGCGTGGATGTGGTCGTAGTGGCCGTGCGTGAAGACGAGCGCGCGAATATTTTGCTTTTTTCCTTCAAGCGATGCGACGTTCGGAATGATGTAATCAATGCCGGGAGTTTCTTCTTCAGGAAATTGAATGCCGACGTCGACGACCACAATGTCGTTTTTGTATTCGAAGAACGCGCAGTTTCTACCGACTTCTTCTAAGCCGCCAAGCGGCACAAAGCGGAGTGCGTCTTCGGTATGTGATTCGCGCTTCGGGCGCGGCTCGGTGCCGACGCTTGCGGTGCGCGGATGAGGTGTTCTTGGTTTTGCTGGTCGAATCATGAGTTTTTAGTAATTAGTAATGAGTAAGTAGGAAAGAGTGGCTAGGAATTAGGGATTGAAAAAAAATGGTAATGAGATTGAGATGAAGTAGAAATGAGATAGTAACGAATCGACCAAAATCTGCGGATGGTGCTGGGGAGGAGATTCGAACTCCTATGGTCTTGCGACCGCTGGCTCCTGAAGCCAGTGCGTCTGCCAGTTCCGCCACCCCAGCATATGATTTCGCTTAGTGTAATGTTTTGAAACCTGCGCGCCTGCCTGCCGGCAGACAGGTCTGCCGATTCCGCCACGTTCCCGTTTAGACGCCAACCCTTTTTATTTCGTTAATGATATTAGTTTGCCGTGGATTTACCTTTTTTATGCGCGCGAGATCGTAACTTACCCACTCGCCAAGAACAAGGCCACGCACAGTTGTTTCTAAGATAGTTTTTCCGCGGAGGGTGATCGTAAGACATGGAATACCGCGTTTTTTTAAAACACGTTTGGTAATTCCTGCGGCGCGGGCAGTGAGGCTCGTATCTCCGTAGCTTTCGATGAACAGGGCTATGATGTTTTTGTGATGATGTTCGAGCGCAACCACCTCATTATGATTAATTTCCGGAATCACAGAAGTAATAGCGAGCGTTTTTGCGGTTTCATTCAGTTGGATTTTCCAGCAGTAGCCAATATGAGAGAGCCGTGCGGGAACATAGATGAGGGGAAACTTCGTCCCGATTTTTTGCGCGATTAATTTACCCAGCCTTTCTTCTTCTCCTTTTAGTTTACTTAAATCCGGCGCGAGAACTGATTTCCACAGGGCGCGCACTATACCAAGCGTCCCATAGAGCATAAGGCCGGATGCCTGACGTGGCTCAAGCAGTCCTTGCGGGAAGGTGGCGAGGGGAAGCTTTTTTTCTTGAGCAAGCGCCAAGAGTTTTCCTCCGCCCGCAACCACGGCAATAGGAGATTGATTTTGAAGCCGGAGAGCCTTCCTTAACCCGTCTAATGTTTCCTTGGTATTGCCAGAAAAGGAGATGAAAAGATAGAGCGGATTTCGGGCATAGGGAATCGAGGGGAGCCCAAAATCTTTCCAAGAAATTAACGGTACGAGAACTCTAGCATACCCTGCTATTTTTTGCAAGAGGGTGCCGACCAGCCCTGACCCGCCCATGCCGATTACGACCACGGCATCAGGCGTGCGCCCGCGGCGGAGCTTCTGCAGATTGTGGAAGTGGATGCGTTTAAGAGAAAGTTGTTTTACAAAGTTGGCAATGCCAGATGCGTAGGTATCCATAGTTTTTTTATGTATATTATTTGAATATGCGCGCGGTTTTTAGGTACCAGCTTGTGATGTTTTCAAAGCGATTAGCCGGAGTAGTGATGAGGTCATCGGTAAAGCCGCCGAGGTTCTTTGGTGCGGCATAGAGATAATTTGGAGAAAAGAGAAAGATTGCAGGAATGTCATCGGTGATGAGTTTTTGGAGTTTGGTGAGCGATGAACGCCGTGCCACAGGGTCAGGCTCTTGGCGCACCGTTTCAAGAAGGCGATCCACCACCTTATTTTCATAGAGGGAAAGATTGAGCCCGGGGTAGAAGCGTTCAGAGGAATGCCAGAAGGAAAAGATATCGGGATTTTCCCGCATGACATTGCCGAAAAGAAGAAGTTGATAGTTACGGGATTTTACCGCATCCGAAGTAACATCGGCGGGGTTTGTTATGAGCGGGGTTACGGCAATGCCCAATTTTTTCCAATCATCTACAATAACTTTAGCAGATTCGACCAGAAATTCGATATCGGGCACTACCAGTTCGAAGGCGAGCCGGAGATGATCAGCCCCCACTTTTTTGACGCGTATCCCATCATCACCCGGGAGCCAGCCGTTTGCATCAAGAAGTTTTATTGCTTCGTCGATTGAAAATGAAGGTGGTGTGAGCGTGGGGTCATAACCCTCGATACCGGGATAGAGAGGTCCGATGATAGGGATGCCGCGCCCGCCGAGCGCCCGGGTAATCATAGTCGCGCGGTCGGTTGCCGAGGCAAGTGCGGTGCGGATGACCCGATCTTTGAGCGGTGCCGCCGCGCTTTGGTTCATAAAAATGGCGTAATAGCGGGGAATTTTTATTTCATGGAGCTGATCGGCAATTTTTATTTCTGCGAGGTTCGTTGGGGAGAGCCCGCCTATGCCATCGACTTCGTGGCGGTTGAAGGCGGCAATGGCCTCCTCATAGTTTTGAAAAAAACGGAAGATAAATTCTCGAATCAAAGGCTCTGCCCCATTAAAGGACGGGTTTGCGACCAGGTGATAGCTCGTGAAAAATCCGTCTTTTCGTTTTTCAAATCCCGCGAAGGCGTAAGGGCCGCTGCCGACCGGCTCAAGATTGAAGTCGGAAAGCCGCAGATTTTGCGGTGGCACCGCGTCAAAGAGATGCGCCGGAACGATTTTGAAGGCGGAAAGATTGTCTTTAAAAAATGCGTACGGCGTTTTTAACGTGAATCGCACCTCTCGCTCACCGAGACGTTCAACGGTAACACCGTGCCACGTTCCAAAAAGAGACGAGTGGGTTTCCGGGTCTTGAATAGCGGTGAGCGTGAAGATGATATCGTCCGAGGTAATGGGAGTCCCATCGCTCCAGTGGAGATCTGGTTTCAAGCTTACATTCCAGAGGCGGCCGCCATCAGTTGATTTAATGGTTTGCACCAGGCGTGCGAGATCGGCGAAAAGCAGTTCCGTAAGATCTCGGTCTGGCTCATTCCCTCCGGTCAAAAGCGGGTTAATCGTGATAGGTTGGCCAACCACTCCTTCGGTATAGGTGCCGCCGCCTACCGGCGCCACTGTCGTGCCTTTATAAAAGGCATTGGCGCCGTTTAAAAACAGCGATAAGAGAAATATAATAGCCGTGCCTTGAAAGATTTCTCGTTCGGCCTCTGTAAAACACGCGAAAATTTTATGAAACTTTGAGAACATCTGGAGATAAGACTCAATTTATAACTTATAACAAATAACCTAAGGAGAGGAATCTTGAACTAGAGCAGATTAGTGAGCGAGAGCGCGGCAAAAATAGCGAGCAAAACAATCGTGGCGATAAAAATAGTCTTTTCGATGCCGCGACGGGCTTGGTAGAAGCCTCCTTCGCCGCCTCCAAAAAGGCCGGACGTGCCCGAAGAACGCTCTTGAATGAGGATAAGAGTAATGAGCGCTAGGGCGACAATCATCTGGATGATGGTGAGTACTGACATAGGGATTATATGGTTACGGAGCGATAAAAGGATGGGTAAGCGCGTGGATAATGCCGTTTACGATCGCAATCACGATGGTTGCGGCAAGAAGCGTCCCCAGTCCGCTTATTGTAAGTTGGTCGGAGAATTTGTCAACGAGTAGGAGGAGCGATGCGTTTACTATGATACTGAAGAGTCCAAGCGTCAGAAAGATAAGCGGTGCCAGAAAAAATTTGAGGATCGGGCGGAGAAAGAAGTTGGTTATCGTAAGCAGAAGTGCAACAACGAAAAAACTCTCGGCCGCAGGGGTGACGGAAAAACCTTCTAACAAGCGTGCCGCAAGAATGAGGGCAAGCAGATTGGCAAGGAAGGTGATAATAAAGCGAATGATGAGGCGCATATCAGCGAAGCGTGCGGAGTAGGCTCTGCCCGGTCATCTCCAGCGGCTTTGGGAAACCGAGAAGCTCAAGCACGGTGGGCGCCACATCAGCCAAGATGCCAATGGCTTCTTTTTCGACCCAGGCAATAGTTTCCTCATTTTTCTGCCGTTCAAAATTTTTTCCGATGAGGTAGAAGGGGACGAGGGCCGTATTGTGCGTGGTCCGGGGAAGGCCCGTGAAGCGATCGATCATGGTTTCGATGTGGCCGTGGTCTGACGTAATGATGAGTGCGGTGTTTTTCGCAAGACATGCCTCGGTTATTCTTCCGATCTCGGCGTCAACGGCGGCAATGGCCTGGAGCGCTGCATCGAAGTTGCCCGTGTGAGCGATGATATCCGCATTCGCGAAATTAGTAAGGATAAAATTAAAACCGCCTTCCTCCACGCCTTCTATCACACGAGCCGCAACCTCGTGCACCATCATTTCCGGGGAGAGATCATGGCTAGCGACGTTCCGCGACGGGATTAAGACACGATATTCGTTGGAGAACGGTTTTTCCCGATAGCCATTAAAGAAAAAAGTAACGTGGGCATATCTTTCGGTTTCAGCAACGCGGAGCTGGAGCGCGCCGTGGTCGGCGAGCACTTTACCGAGCGGCTCATCGATGCGTTCGGGCGGGAATGCGACGGGTACCTCGAATTTTGAAGAATAATTCGTCATCGTGACCACCGCGAGATTCGAGAACGGCTCGACGCGGAATTTATCGAATGTTTTCAGAATAAAAGCACTCGCGAGCTCTTGGATACTGTCCTCGCGGAAGTCGAAAAAGATGAGCGCATCTCCGTCTTGAACCAGGTGCGGCTCCGGTCCTACGGAAAAAGGTTCGATGAATTCATCCCCTAAGTTCTTAGCATACGTTTCTTGGATATGTGTTTCTGGGTCATTCAGTATAGGCCCTCCGCCTGTCATTGCGCGATATGTTTTTTCGATATACACCCAGTGCTCGTCTCGGTCGAGCGCATAGAATCTTCCCGAAAGACTTTCGATTGTTCCTATACCTATTTCTTTTATAAAGCCGCGGATTTGTCCGAGGAGCTTTCGGAGAGATTGGGGAGCGCTGTCTTTGCCATCGGCAAACAGATGGAGGCGGAGGTTGGTTATGCCATTCTCTTTCGCAAGCCGAAGCAGGGCTTTGATATGTTCGAGAGAGGCATGCACATTCCCTTCGGTTAACAGGCCGGCGAGGTGGAGAGATCCTTTTGATTGTTTCGCGTGTTCGCAGGCGCTTATGAGCGCACCGTTTTTGAAAAATGAGTTGTCACGAATGGCGAGGGTAATGCGCGGGTAATGCTGGTAAAGAACTTTTCCTGCACCGATTGTAAGGTGCCCCACCTCGCTATTGCCATCTTCGTCCCACGGAAGCCCTACGGCGATGCCTGACGATTGGAGTGCGCCGCTCAAGTAGCGGGCTTTGATTGCTTCAATATGTTTTGGTTTTGCGACAAAAAGCGGATTTGTGTAATCGTACCCGCCGATGCCCCAACCATCAAGAACAAGGAGAACAACGCGCTGTTGCATGTCTTTAGTATAGGAGAGAAGATATTTTTCGTCACTCCGCACCTTGCAGACCGGTTGTTTCTATAATGCGGGGGTTGACCATTAGGTGACCATCCTTCTACAATAATAGTATCTTTCTTTATGAACCAGTATTTGCCTTTATTACAAATTAATTTATTCCCTAGAAAATTCACGTATGTGAAGAATGTAGGGATAGCACCTCTTTATGTTGCAAAATCCCTTCCTTGCCGTTGGGCTTCTTCTTGCGGGTATTTTAGCCGGGTATGTGCTGCGCCGATTTATCGCCGCGGGTAAGGCGAGTTCACTCGAACAAAAGCTTAAGTTTCAGGTAGAAAAGGCGGAAACCGAGGCAAAGGCCATTATTGTTGAGGCGAAAGACAAGGGCGCACTCCTTCTTGAGGAAGCGAAGCGTGAGGAGCGTGAGCGTAAGCAGCAGCTGGATCGAGTTGAGGATCGGCTCTTAAAACGAGAAGAATTGTTTGAGCGCGAGACGCGGGAATTCCAAGGGCGCGAAACGCAATTAAAAGATGAAGCGGGGAAACTGCATACGCTTCGCAATGAAGCCGTTGAGCTTCAGCAGAAGGCGCGGACAGAATTAGAACGCGTTTCCGGCATTTCCGTTGACGCCGCAAAAGCCGAGCTCATGGCAAAAGTAGAAGCTGAACACCGGCAGGATATTTCGCATGCCCTGCATCGCCTTGAACACGAACGAGAGGATATTCTTGAAAAGAAAGCTCTCGAAATTATTACCGCCACCCTTCACCGGTATGCTCGTTCCCATGTTGCCGATCTGACGACAACTTCGTTCACCATTCCCAATGAAGAATTAAAAGGGAAAATCATCGGCCGTGAAGGACGGAATATCCGCACGCTTGAGCGGTTGACCGGAGTCGAAGTTATTGTAGATGAGACGCCGGATACTATTGTGTTTTCTTCGTTCGACCCGCTGCGGCGCGAAATAGCCCGCCTCGCGATGGAAAAATTGATTAAAGACGGACGGATTCAGCCGGCGAAGATTGAAGAAAAAGTTGAGGAAGCGAAAACAGAACTCACAAAGCGGATGTTCACGATTGGAGAGCAGGCGGCGCAGGAAGTCGGCGTTTATGATCTCCCGAAAGAAATTCTCCAGCTCTTAGGGCGATTACATTTCCGGACCAGTTACGGACAGAACGTGCTTATCCACTCGGTTGAGATGGCGCATATCTCTGCCATGATGGCTGCTGAACTCGGTGCGAATGTCGAGGTGGCGAAGAAAGGAGCCCTTCTCCATGATATCGGCAAGGCGATCAGTCATGAGGTCGAAGGAACTCATGTGGATCTTGGCAGGAAACTTTTAAAAAAGTATGGCATTGCCGAGCCCGTGATCCGCGCCATGGAATCTCACCACGAAGAATATCCGTTTTCTACCCCTGAATCATTTATTGTGACTGCGGCTGATGTGCTCTCTGCGGCTCGGCCCGGAGCCCGTCGCGATACCGTGGAAAACTACTTGAAACGGCTTGGCGAGTTGGAAAAGATCGTGAACAGCTTTGAGGGAGTGAAGAACTCATATGCGCTTTCTGCAGGCCGAGAGATTCGGGTATTTGTGGTGCCAGAGAAGGTAGATGATTTCGCGGCGCTCCAAATGGCAAAGAATATTGCAGCTAAAATCCAATCCGAAATGAAGTATCCCGGCGAGATTAAAGTAAACGTGATTCGAGAGATGCGAGCGGTGGAATATGCCAGGTAGTGAAAACTCGACTGCCGCGAAGCGGCTAGGCGTGCTCATAGTCGAGTTTCTACTACCTGATATGCGAGATAACATACCCGCAGTTGGCGCGGTGCCCATGATTTGCTATACTAGATTGAAGGTTGAGGGTAAAAGGTCGAGCGATATATCCTGAATATTTTTATGAAAAAAGACGGATTGGTAGATGCGGTTATGAAAGCCGCAAACATTGAGACTAAAAAACAGGCTCAAGAGGCGGTAGATGCAATGTTCGATACGATTATGAAGACGATGGGCCGTGGCGAAGACGTGGCAATCACTGGTTTCGGTACGTTCCGCGTTGCCCGTGCGCCAGCGCGTGCGGCACGAAAGGGCAGGAATCCGATGACGGGCGCAGAGATTATGATTGCCGCAAAGCCAGCAATGGTGAAGCCAAAATTCCGCGCAGGCAAGCTTTTAAAAGAGGCGGTAAAGTAAATACAATAACGTTTTACAGAAAAACCCCCGACCTGCTGTCGGGGGTTTTTCTGCTAGAGCTTCTTCAGGATATCGGATATTTTGATGAATTTATCGTAGGCAGATGCGATTTCTTGCACTGATGCCGCTACCAGTTTGCGGGGATCGGGCGGTGCGATTTTTGGCGGCAGAGCGCCATCGAGTCCATTCGTGATCGTTGCGGTTGCATTGCTTTCAGTGAGTGGAGCAGTCGGCTGATTAGGAAGATAGGCAAGAATTTGCGCCAGAGCGGAATCATTGATGGTATGCGCGGTTTGGAGGTTTGCTTTTGCTTGAAGGAAAAGTGCCAGTGCTGGTTCGGTTTTCAGTTGAGATGCAATTGCTTGTTTAAGAGCCGCATCTATTTTTTCGAGACGAAGATCAGTAATCCGAAGAGTTTCCTGATTTTGGAGTACGAGCGTAAAGATCACAACTCGGTTCATGTTCGTGTTATAGACGGCTTCTCTCCAGGTTTTAAGATCTCCGGCAAAGGATTGTATTGCATCGAGTCCTGCTTGTTCCGCAAGAGAAGTCTTTGCAGCGTCGAGATAGGCGAAGTATGAATCAATGCTGGCTCCAAAAATAGAGCGAAGTGCATTTATTTTTTCATTATTCGAGTGGGGGAGCGCATTGAGTTTGAGAGAGACATCTTTTGTTTCAAGCGTGGTGAGGGTCAGGATATTTTGGAGGGCGATTCGTTTCAATTCCGTTTCCTGGGCTATCTTTGTTGCGGGGTCGAGGTTCGCATTTTCGAGGTCATTCAAGCGATTGATACTCGCGATAACTTCTTGCCGCGCTTCTTTCACCGCATCTGATTGTGCGTGAAGGAAACTCCCCGGGAAAAAGAAGGTAAACGCAACGAAGAGCGCCGCAATAACTGATGATTTAATAAAAGAAGTCATAACGCCTTTTCTTTAAAAGAGAACTTTATTTAAAAGCCCATCAGTTGATTGTCCCTTCGGGGGTTTTTTAATTTCTCCCAATAGAGCCGTGACTTCATCTGCTGAATCTGCGAAATAATTCGCGGATTCAAGCTGGATTTTAAATTCAATGTTCTTTGCCTCTAAAAGAAGCTCTTGGTTTGCACTATTTCCTGCGGCATTCCATCGGCTTATGCCATTATTGATGGCCATCATGACTAAAATAGTAGCAAGGGCAAGCGCAAAGCCGAGACGCGTATTCTTTGCCGTCGTATAGCGTACGATAATATGCCAAAACGATTCTGATGTGCGCTGCGGAGAGGGAATCGCAAAAAGCGCGCGCCGCGAACGTTCTTGAAATGCTCTCGAGGGCTCGATAGAGCGTCCGGTTTTGAGAATGGAAATAAGTTTATCTTCCATAGGTTATGCGATTTCTCCTGTTCGTAATGTCTTTTTTAGCTCCTGGAGGGCGCGGTGCTGGATGAGGCGCACTGCCCCTTCACTTTTCCCCATGATGAGCGCGATGTCGCGGTGCGAAAGATCTTCCATAAATTTCATCAGGAGAACATCTTGCTGATCAGGGGTAAGCTGCTTCATGGCCCCACGCACTCCTTCAAGGGTGAGTGCGGTATCCGCTTTTGCCTCGATGGTGAATTCTGCTTTGATAAGATCTGCGTCAAAGTGCTCGAGACTGACATTTGGCTTTTTTACCCGGTAATAGTCAATGACTTTATTCCTTGCAATTTGGTAGAGCCAGCTTCCAAAAGGAAATCCTTGCGCTTCATAACGGGTCAGGTTTTGCCAAGCAGAAAGGAAGACCTCATGACTCAAGTCTTCGGCCTCTTCGCGATGGGTTACCTTCATGTAGATGAACCGATAAATCGGGGGAAGATAATAGTCATAGAGCGCGGAAAAGCACGATTTATCTCCGTGCCGGGCGCGTTCAATCAGTTGTTCTTCACCTTCTATCATAGAGAACGAATGGGGAATATATAAGTTACTTGGGATTATTGCGGCTGGGTGCTATTATAGTAGCGATTTATGGCTTATACCAGACAAGAGAATTCCGACAGCTTCTGATAGAAGTATAGTGAATTATTTCTCATATTTTTACTACCTTATATGGAAACACCGATATTACAAGTTTCAAATCTTTCCGTCACTCTCGGCAACTCGGTTATTCTTCACGGCATCACGTTTGAGATAAAGCGAGGGGAGGTAACGGCGGTTGTGGGGCCGAACGGTGCCGGGAAAACCATATTATTAAAAACGCTTCTCGGCATTGCTCCGTACGAGGGAACTAT
>JBGPMO010000004.1:0-17508 GCA_041487075.1 Minisyncoccia bacterium | reverse complement strand
GGTACAAAAGATTAACCGCATCGTAACCAAGAGCGGCAAACCAATGCTCTTCGCCCGCATCGAGGATTTTGATAATAACTTGGAAGTAGTCGTATTTCCTGATACCCTCATAAAGTATGGAGTAGCGTGGAAAGAAAACGGCGCCGTTTTGATTGTCGGTAAAATGTCGCTTAGAAACGGAGAAACAAAATTGATTTGCGATAGTGCGGTGGAGTTGTAAAAAACTGAATGTGGCAAGCTAACAAAGCTTTTAAATGAAAAAAGATTTAGATATCGATTCTATCCGCCATTCGCTCGCCCACTTGCTTGCCGCGGCGGTTTTAGAAAAGTTTCCGGATACCAAACTTGGCATCGGGCCAACCATCGAGAATGGTTTTTATTACGACCTTAAATTCTCGAAGCCGATTACCGATGAAATCCTCCGGAATCTTGAACAGGCGATGCGGAAACTGATCCAGCAAAAACTCTCTTTCTCCGGCAAAGCGGTGACACCTGCGACTGCAAAAAAGCAATTTGCGAATCAGCCCTTCAAGCTCGATCTCATCGAAGAATTCTCTACTGACAAGAAACCGCTCACCATATATAGAACTGGTGATGTATTTGAAGATCTCTGCCGCGGCGGCCATGTGAAGAATACATCAGAGATCAACCCGGATGCCTTCAAACTCACCCATCTTGCAGGCGCCTATTGGCGAGGAAGCGAAAAAAACGCGCAACTTACCCGCATCTACGGCGTGGCATTCGAAACAAAAAAAGAACTCGATGAATATTTTGCGCGGCTCGAAGAAGCGAAAAAACGTGACCATAAGGTTTTAGGGCCCCAACTCGATCTCTTTACCTTTTCCGAACTCGTCGGCCCTGGTCTCCCACTCTGGACCCCGAAGGGCACGGTGCTTCGCGATGTGCTCGATAATTTTGTTTGGGAACTTCGGAAAGCACGCGGCTATCAACGCGTGGATATTCCTCACATCACTAAAAAAGAGCTTTATGAAAAGAGCGGCCACTGGGATAAATTCAAAGATGAACTTTTCCGTATCACGACCCGTGAAGGGCATATCTTGGCTATAAAACCCATGAATTGCCCGCACCATACGCAAATCTACGCGCGGCGCCAGTGGAGCTATCGAGAACTGCCGCAACGCTATGCTTCGACAACAAAAGTATACCGCGATGAACAGACGGGTGAACTCGCGGGACTCTCACGCGTCCGTTCCATTACCCAAGACGACGCACACGTTTTCTGCCGCAAATCACAAATGACGGAGGAAATGGCAAAAATCTGGGATATTATTGAGGAATTCTATGGCGCCTGCGGATTCACAAACCTTATACCCCGACTCTCACTGCATGATCCAACGAAACCGAAAAAATACCTTGGCTCTCCGAAAATTTGGGAGGAAGCTGAGGACGCGCTCCGGGTGCTTGTAAAAAAACGGAAAGCAAAAGCTGAAGAGATGATTGGTGAGGCGGCATTTTACGGTCCGAAAATTGATTTTGTCTCTAAAGATTCACTCGGCCGCGAATGGCAAGTGGCAACCATTCAGCTCGACATGAATATGCCGGAGCGGTTTAATCTCTCGTGCATGGATGAAGAAGGCAAACCTGAACACATTGTGATGATTCACGCGGCAATCATGGGCTCACTCGAACGGTTTCTCTCGATTCTCATAGAGCACACCGCAGGGCACTTCCCCCTCTGGATGGCGCCGTTGCAAATGCGTATTTTAGCCGTGAGTGAAAAATTTATCGATTATGCACAAGGCGTGAAGAAAGTTTTCGAAGAAAAAGGGATGCGGATAGAGCTTGCGCCGTCAGATGAAACCTTAGGCAAACGGATTCGCCAGTCTGAAATCGACAAAATCCCCTACACGCTTGTGGTCGGCGAAAAAGAAATGAATGCGAAAACCGTGAACCTCCGCAGTAATCGCACGAACAAACAAGAAGAAATTAGCTTGGGATCACTCGTTGAAAAATTATCGCGAGAAATAGCGGAGAAAAAATAATATAAATAAAAGATCCCGCAGAGAAAAATCTCTGCGGGATACAGATTTTGTCGGGGAAAAGCCGTCACGCCCTTGCTTTTTTCTCAGACTTCTTCGGATGTTCAATCTTCGGCTTGCGGCCTTGCGGGGCAATCGCCACTTCCTCTTCGCCCGTCCTCACGAAGAAATCTTCTCGTTGGCGAATATCCACGCCTTTGATGGTTGTCGCAAGCTCCGGATCCGCAAGCATGCCCTCGCGATTCACAGTACGCACAACTCGGACGAATGAAGAAAATTTAGGATTCTTGAGAAGCAAATCGAGAACTGTCTCCTCATCGTCAATGTCCACGGACGGCGGCGTTGTGCGCCATCCGAAACTCCCAGCCGGAGTTTCAATCGTCTTCACTTCGTCATTTCTCGTAAGCTCGCTCCGATGAGCATTCGCGTAGTTGCGAAGACCAAGCACAAGCTCGGTCAACTCTTCCTGGTACGCTGTTGCTTCTTGAGTCGCCTTCTCCTTCGCGTTCGTTATCACTTCATTTAAATCATAGTTAACCGCGGCAATCATGCCGATGGCATTCGAAATGCCAGACACCCACTCTCTGCATTCATCAAAGTTTCTCGGTTCAGAAATATGTTTCTTCTTATTACTCACGGCGCAAACCTCCTTTCAAAGGACAGGACGTTACCAATGGCCAATCCATCAGTAAATGGATTATTATAGATTTATTGCAATAAAGCAAACCAAAGTCTATGAAAGCGCTTCTCTAAAAATCTTCTGAAGCACACTAGGATTCCCCTTACCCTTCAATGCTGCCATCGCTTTACCCACAAGGAACTGGAGCGCGTTTTCTTTGCCTTTCTTGAAATCGGCGACTGCCGCTGGGTGCTCTACAATTATTTTTTGAGCTAAAACCGTAAGCTCACCCTCGTCAGAGATTTGGTGGAGGCCTTGATCCTTTAAAATTTCGTGCGGATCTCCGCCCGTCTCAAACATTTTGACTAAAATATCTTTTGCCGTGCGGCTCGAAACTTTGTCGTGCGAGATAAGTTCAATTAAATCCGCGAAGTTCTTCGGCGTGATTTTCAGCTCCGCGAAACTAATCCCCTGCTCCGCCATAGCCCCGCGAAGGTCGGAGGTAAGATAATTCGCCACGAGCTGCTTTTCTTTTTCCCGCCCTGCGCTAGCCGGGCGAGGCTCGCCTCCGGCAGCAAGATTTTGATTGTCTTCGGCTTCTAATTCCGAGATCGTTTCCTCGAAATATGCTGCAGCGCCGCGGTCAGCCACTAACAGTTCCACGGTCTCCGGCTTCAGTTTAAATTCCTTAGCGAACCGCACGCGTTTCGCTTCCGGAAGCTCTGGAATTTCTCGCTTCAAGGCACCGAGGTCAAATTTTGACATATCAAGCGGCGGAATGTCCGGCTCTGAAAAATAACGGTAATCATGCGCTGATTCCTTAATCCGCTGTGAAACGGTTATTTGCTTTACATCGTCCCAGCCACGCGTCTCTTGCACTATCTGTTCACCACGCTCCAAACGTTCTTCCTGACGTTTCAATTCATACTGAATCGCATCATGCACTGCCCGAAATGAATTTATGTTTTTTACCTCGACTTTTGTGCCGAGTTTACCCTTGTCGCTTGTCGCTTGTCGCAAAGAAACATTTGCCTCTACTCGCATCTGCCCTTTCTCCATATCGGCATCGGAAACCCCAAGATAGCGGAGAATTAATTGAAGCTCACGAGCAAATTCAACTGCCTGATCAGCTGTTTTAATATCTGGTTCGGTGACGAGCTCCATGAGCGGAACTCCCGCTCTATTAAAGTCCACATACGTGGACTGCAAATCGCGAATCGCCAATCGCGCATCGTCTGTTTCCGGTACGCTTTGCACTTTGCGATCTGCGCTATGCAGCAATCTACCCGCATCCTCTTCTAAGTGCACCCTGGTGAGCCGTACCCCTTTTAAGACACCGCCAAAAACGAGCGGTAGATCATACTGTGAAATCTGGTAGCCCTTCGGCAGGTCAGGGTAAAAATAATTTTTGCGATCAAACTTCGACGTTGCCGGAATATCGCCGGCAAGCGCCATGCCAACTTTTAAGATTGATTCTATGGCTGCCCGATTCGCAACCGGAAGCGCTCCCGGATGCCCCAAACACACCGGGCAGACATTCACATTCGGATGTGCCTCGTCCGAGTTATTCTTACACGCACAAAACATCTTCGTTGCGGTCTTCAACTCTGCATGAATTTCAAGACCAATGGTGGGGATATAGGACATAACAAAATATATCATAACAAACTTGCGGCACTCTCCGAAAGTGTGATATACAGAAAACACTCTTGTTCTTTGTCATCAAACATAAAGGAGTTCTATGCCCAGCTTTTTCATCGCCGTTGAAGGCATCGACGGTAGTGGAAAATCGACCGCGGTCCGCACAATCGCAGATACGCTTCGCCATGAAAATTACCGTTGTCTTCTCACCGAAGAGCCAACGAATGGGCCAACGGGGCGTCTCATCCGAGACAAACTTGAAGGCCGATCGCCTATGGTTTCTCCTGTTGATCTTCAACGCTTATTTATCGAAGATCGACGCACGCATGTGCACATGGTCATCCTTCCCGCGCTACAAAAGACGCAAACTGTGGTAACTGATCGCTATTGGCTTTCAACACTGGCGTACGGAATGCTTTCCCATCCTCTCAAAGCATTCACCGCGCTTCACGATGAAATCTTTGCAGGCGACTTCCTTATGCCGCACTTTACGTTCCTTCTCGATCTACCTGCAGAAATGGCGATCGAACGGATTCGTGCCCGCGGTGATGGCTTTGATCACTTCTCAAAGCTCGAGACATTGAAGAAGATTCGCTTGAATTATCTCGAACTTGCGGATCGATTCGATCACATTGCCTTAATCGACGCCTCGTGCGATGAGGAAACGGTTAACGAAGCCCTCTCGCGAAAACTGCTCCGGCTCATTCCCGGCCAAACCTGAACGAAAGGATCTTTATGCAGCTCGTGGAACCGAAGATTTTCATCATCGGCGAAACAAAGTCCGAGGATGAAGGATTTAAGGCCTTTCTCAAACACGTTGGAGCTCCCGAATGGATGTCAGACACAGGGTCGGCAGTCGAATTGCTCCCTGAAGAGTATGGTCGTCTCTGTTATCGCAGTTGGGAGCCGGGATTAAACCCGAACGTTACAAAGGTACGGCAAGGAAACAAGATCTACCTCGCGCACATCCTTGAGGTGGGCCACGGCTCGGTGCTGGAACATTCCTCGGTGAATTTTATCTTCGCGGATGTTTCCCGCGTATTCACTCACGAATTGGTACGGCACCGCGTCGGGGTAGGAATTTCACAAGAATCAATGCGGTTCGTGCGACTAGACCGCTTACCGTTCTGGTTTCCGCCGTGGGCTCAAAGCGATCCCGAACTCATGGAACGATCGCATAAGGTTCTCGGCATACTAGAAGAACATCAACTCTGGATGGCGAAACATTTCGGCCTTGATGAACCGGGGAAGAAATTCGACGAAAAGAAAAAGAAAACTTCGTTCATGCGCCGATTTGCTCCGGAGGGTGTTGCCACCTCAATTGGCTGGTCTGGCAATATCCGGACAATCCGACACTGCATTGAAATGCGCACCGATCCCGGAGCAGAAGAGGAAATTCGGCTTGTTTTTGGCAAAGTCGCCAAACTCATGCAAGAACGCTATCCAAACCTCTTCAACGACTACGAAATCGAAGTGGTGGACGGACTCCCCCACTACAAAACAAAACACCGCAAGGTGTGAATACAACAGCCCCAGCTCAATCTACGAGCCGGGGCTGCTTTAATAAATTTAAAAAGCACAGAGAAGCATTATGCTCCTCTGTGCGTTGCGATCACTCTCGGTCAGGCGCGAGCCCCATGCTCCGCTCCGAACTCAAATTAGTGCCATGGAGAAGATCAAACAGCTTCGTTTCCTGAATGCGGACGGCATCGCGGCCGTGTCGAAGTTGAGCTGCCTCTTGTGCCTCACGATCCTTCCACATCGCAGGGAGCATCATCTCCGGCTTCCAAGAACTTTTCAACTCCGCAAGTTCGCCGGTCGCTTGATACTTGCCGTCGCCCTCGTAGCTCTCCGGAAGCGGCTCCACTTCATAGAAAGCAATCTGAGCGAACCGGTAACCGACCGGCAAGAACATGTAGTACTCCGGAGAAGAGTTGGCCACTTCCATCGTCCACCGATTGAAGTACCCGACATCGCCCCATCCCGCGCATTTGCACACCGACAAGAAGACCCTGCCGGTGCTGCTGCGCGCCTTCATTTCGGTCGTAACGCAATTGCGCCCGCCAATGAATTCACGCGTGTGACAAAGAAGCATTTCTTGCGGAGCAATCACAATAACCGGAGTCGCGTCGTCAACGCCCTCAACCCCATGAATCGCCCCGCTATCCTTCTTCTGCTGTTCCGTAAGCCAATCCCTGAGCGGTTTGGCCTTTTGAGGTTCTCCCCAGATGCGCGCGACATCACGCGCGTTCCACGGATTGAAAAGTCGGCGGCCTGCGGCGTTTTGTTGCGGACGAAAGTAATATTCGCCGAGCGTCACATCATAGCTCGCGGTCTTGAGATTCTTGTCATCAAAAGGGTCAATGACGACATTTCCCTTTTCCATGTGCCGCAAAATCCCCGGCTTTGAGAGTAGCGTCATAAAAGCATCATTCCTTTCCCTGTTGGAGGTTTACCGTTGTAAAAGATCCGTGCGAAGAGTTTACAACCTACTCCCTCTTCTTTGCAACTAAAAACCGCCACAGGCGGTTTCGTATTTCTCCTCCTCAATCACTATAGGTAAGGAATTACTCCACGGTAATTCCCATATTTCTTGCCGTCCCTTCAATAATTTTAACGGCTGATTCAATATTGTCCGTATTCAAGTCAATCATCTTTTTTTCGGCAATCGCACGGATATCTGCCTTCGTTACCTTGCCCACTTTCTTTTTATTCGGCTCTCCTGATCCTTTTTCGATGCCCGCCGCCTTTTTTAAAAGCGCTGAAGCAGGCGGAGTTTTTAATTTAAAAGTAAAACTGCGATCTTCGTAAATCGTGATTTCTGCAGGGATAACATCACCTGTCATCTCCTTGGTCGCGGCATTAAATTGCTTGCAAAATTCGGCGATGTTCACGCCATGCTGGCCAAGCGCTGGCCCGATAGGCGGAGCGGGATTTGCTTCACCGGCTTTAATCTGAAGCTTTAACACGGTTTTAATCAGTTTTGCCATAGAAATAAATAACTAAAGACTTATAACTAATAACTTATAACTTATAACATCCTGAAAATCAATCCCTCCCACCGTTTTCAGTTATCAGTTGTCAGTTATTAGTCGGTCATTATATCTTCTGTATTTGCAGGGAATCTAATTCAACCACGGTATCCCGGCCAAAAATCGGAACCAGAACTTTTACTTTCCCTTTTGCCTCATCCACTTCAGAAACTTTCGCGTCGTAATCTTTGAACGGGCCATCGATAATCTTAACCGACTCGCCTGCCCGAAGATCAACTTTGAATTTCGTATCCTTCTCGCCCATGCGCGCCATGAGCGTTTCCACTTCGTCTTTCGAAAGCGGCACTGGGGTCGCCGCATCAGCGCCGACAAAGCCTGTGACCCGCGGGGTATTGCGCACCACATACCACGAATCATCCGTCATCACCATATCAACAAGCACATACCCGGGATACACTTTTTCTTCAACCACGCGCCGTTTACCATTTTTAATCTTAATCTTCTGCTCTTTCGGTACGACAATCGCAAAAATCTTATCATTCATCGTAAGCGAGTCAACCCGCTGGCGAAGATAGCGTGCAACCGCGTCCTCATACCCGGAATAGGTATGTACCGCAAACCAATGCCGTTCCCCCTTTCCTGCTTCGGGCTTGACCGCAACTTTTTGGTCTCCTTTCCGATGCTCGTTTGTCATATCACGATAAGAAAAATCTCTGGAGCAGATATACAAACACGAAGTCTAAAAATCCCAAGAAAGCCGCGACGCCGAGAGAAAAACCGACCACAATAAGCGTGAGCCGGCGCGTTTCCGCGAACGTCGGCCAATTAATGCGCCTAAATTCCTGACGCGATTCTTGGAGATATGATTTTATCTTTTCGAACATATGCCGATGCGAAAAGTTTAATGCGAATGACGCGAAAAGTCAACCTTAAACGTCAAGATTCTTCACCGCGATCGCGTGTGCTTGGATAAACTGCTTCCGCGGCTCGACTTCTTCGCCCATCAAGATATCAAACAGCCGGTTTGCTTCCTCGGCATCCTGAACTGCCACCTGTTTTAAAACGCGATTTTCCTGGCTCATCGTCGTTTCCCAAAGCTGATCGGGGTTCATCTCTCCCAATCCTTTATACCGCTGGATATTCGCCCCTTTTTGCTTTTCAGCAGTTTCGTTCCCCTCTTCGCCCGCGGCCTCTTCTCCCTCGCTCGCTTCTTTGCCTTTCCCTTTTTTGCTCTTTTCGGTTACCTGACGTTTTTCACTTTTCAATTTCTGAAGCTCGAGAACCGCCTTTTCTCGCGCCGATTCGGTATACACATATCGAAATTCTTTTCCCACTTGCACGCGATAGAGCGGCGGCTGGGCAATATAGAGGAATCCGCCTGCGATAATCTGCGGGAAATAGCGATAAAACAGAGTAAGCAGGAGGGTTCGAATATGCGCGCCATCAACATCCGCATCAGTCATCAAAATCACCTTGTGATACCGAAGCTTAGAAAGATCAAAAGACTCTGCAATAGCCGTTCCAATCGCAACCACGAGCGATTTAATTTCCTTGTTCGCAAGCATCTTATCAATGCGTGCCTTCTCAACATTTAAAATTTTCCCGCGGAGCGGCAAAATTGCCTGTGTTCTCCGATCGCGGCCGGATTTTGCCGAACCTCCGGCGCTATCGCCCTCCACAATAAACAATTCCGATTCTGCCGGATCACGAGAGCTGCAATCCGCAAGTTTCCCCGGGAGCGTAAGCCCTTCAAACGCGCCCTTTCGGAGCACCATGTCCTTTGCCGCCTTTGCGGCTTTGCGCGCCTTCGCCGCTAAAAGGCATTTCTCGATTACCCGCCGCGCATCCTGCGAATTCCGCTCCAAGAAATTTTTCATCTCCTCCCCTACGACCGATTCGGTTGCGGTCCGCGCCTCGGTACTGCCGAGCCGCGCCTTGGTCTGGCCCTCAAATTGAGGCTCGCGGAGCTTCACTGAAACAATCGCGACAAGCCCCTCCCGCACATCCTCGCCCGTAAGATTCTCGTCAGAGTTTTTAATATAGCCCTCACTTCGGGCATAGTCGTTCAAGCTTCGGGTAAGCGCAGAGCGAAACCCGGTCAAATGCATGCCGCCGTCGGGCGTATAAATGTTATTCGCGAATGAAAGCTCTTGCGTATCAAGCTCGTCGGTATACGCAAAAGCAGTCTCCACTTCCAGTTCCTGCGTCTTCCCTTCTTCTTTATATTCTTTCTGCACATAGAATGGCACTTCTTGGAGCGCTTTCTCCGTACGCGAAAGATAGTTAAGGAATGAAAGCAGGCCACCGTCAAAACGAAACGCGTGGTAAAACGGCGCGGCTGGGTCACGCTCATCAATCACTTCAATCCGAATCCCTTTGGTTAAAAATGCCTGTTGGCGCAAATGATCTATAATCCGCTTCCGGTCGAATACAAGCTCGGAGAAAACCTCCGGGTCCGGCTCGAATGTTATTTTTGTGCCGGTGGCATCATTCGTTCCTACTTTCTTTACTTTTGCCTGCGGCACACCGCGCTTGTACTCCTGCTCATAGAGTCCGTGATCACGACAAACCTCTGCCTTCATCCAAATAGAAAGCGCGCACACCACGGAAACACCCACCCCGTGGAGGCCGCCTGAAACTTTGTACGATTCACCGCCAAATTTTCCGCCGGCGTGAAGCGTGGTCATCACGGTTTCAAGCGCGGACTTCTTGGTCTGCTTATGGGTTTCAACCGGAATGCCGCGGCCGTCGTCGGTCACCGCTACTCGATTCCCTGTTAACAGTTCTACGCGGATATTCTTTGCGTATCCGGCCATGGCCTCATCAAACGAATTGTCCACCACCTCCCAAATCAAATGATGGAGGCCGTCAACACCAGTTGAGCCAATGTACATACCCGGCCGCTTCCGGACCGGCTCTAACCCCTCCAAAACGTAAATGTCTTTGGCAGTGTAATTGTTGCCGCTTGCCTCGCCTCTTTTTGAGGCGGGTTGAGTCACCTTTTTTGCCTCTTTTTCAGTTGATTTTTTAGGCATTTTTAATGCTTATTTTGTCCTTAAAAATAACAAAAGCGTCTCCTAAGGGACACCTTTATAGTAGCATAATTAAGCTCCAAAAACAATAAAAAACGGAGCGAGTTTTGGGCTCGCTCCGAAAAGACACGCAGTGGCAGCATGGGTTTCAGTGGATCAGTGGCTCGCAAAATTCCGCTGGATTTCATGTTCACGATGGCTCGCATCGAACCGTTGGATTTCAGTGGCCCGCTAGCTCGCAGTTCGAGGTCAGGTTTCACATCGGCATTGGCTCGCATGAGTCTTCTGGATTTCAGCAAAATCCTAGCTCGCAGAATCTCCATGGATTTGACGAGAGTAGTAGCTCGCATCGCGACCATGGATTTCAATCCTGATTTAGCTGAATTATCAATGTGCAAAGCCCGCAGGAATCGTACCTTAAAACAATTAGAGCGTCAACGTATCACCGCGCCCAAATCTTTTTTCGTAAGCTCCTCAATTTCGTGATGGACGTTATTCACCTTAGTATTCGTAAGCGTCCGTTCAAATGAGCGGTACACAATCCGAAACGTATAGCTCTTTTTATCCTTCCCGAGCTTTGCATCATTCTCATATTGGTCAGTGAGCTGTACTTCCTCGATTAAATCGCCGCCAAGCTCCCGCACAATTTCATAAAAACGGTTCGGCACCACGTCCTTTGCAACAATAAATGAAATATCGCGAATGACTGCGGGATATTTACTTATCTCTTTATAAACACCATGAACACTCGTAAACTGCTTGGTGATTCGTTCGTTGTCCGACCATAAAACACGAATATCAGAGATCTGCATTTTCTGCATCGCGAGCCGCTCCACGCCAAATCCGAATGCCCAGCCGTTCCAAACGTTTTCATCAATGCCGAGTTTTTGAAGCGTGCTTCCCTTTGCAAGCCCCGCGCCCAAAATTTCAAGCCAGTCATCGCCGAATTTCACCTCCATCTGTGTTGAGGGATCCGTGTACGGAAACGTGTCGTCCAAAAACCGCGTCACTACCTGCAGGCCGAACACCGCGCGTACAATTTCAAGAAGCACGTTTTGCAAATCAGCAAGCGTAATAACTCGCTCGCTCCGCTTTGTGAGATACAACCCGTCCAGCTGATGAAACACGGGAAAATGCTTTTTATCAATTTCATCTTTACGATACACTTTGCCGAAGGACACCAGGCCGCACCAACCCTGGCGTTCCATTTTCTTCCGTATGTAGGGATCGGTAAGATAATACAGCCACATCGAGGTCGTTTGTGTTCGTAAAATGCGATTCGAATTGATGAAGTACGTGTCGGTTTCGCGCCGGCTCGGGTGGTCTTTTGGAAAATCAAATAAGTCAAAATTATGCTCCGGCGTCACCGTCTCTGGAATTGAAACCACATCAAAACCCTTGAGCGCGGGAACCGTTAAAATGTTATCAACCACGAACTTCACCGGTGAATGCTCCTTACGGGTAAGATCGGGCAACGCAAGTAAGCGCTTTAAACGCTGTGCGTCAAAATCATTCCGCTTTTCGAGCGATGGTAGTATCTTTTTTTCTTCGGGATCGGTATAACGAATTGCCTCGCCGCCAGTACGTGGAGTTGCTTTTAAATTCGTGCGGAGAAAAGGATATGGCCCCTCTTTTTTTACATCGTTCATAGTAAAAATCTAAACGATTTTCCACACACGGCGCAAGCGCCCTGCTTCTTCCCCAACTACCTTGCCATCGTACTCGCCCGCATGCGCGGACGTGCCTTCATAGGTTGGCTTTTTTTGATCAAGGTGCAGATTTACCTGCCAGCCCTTGTCCGCCTTATCAATATAAATATGAAACCGAGGAAAATCTCCCCCGCTCACGCTCCGCACATAAGAAATCTGCCCAGTGCCTCGGTGCACTTCTTGCCGATACCCCGCTTCGCGAAGGAGCGCGGGGACATTGGTTCGTTTTGATTCATCGGAAATAAAAATGCTCATATCTTGTAGTATATATGAAAATGCCTACGCAAGAAATTCTTACGTAGGCATTGAAATTGCTGAAGAACGGAGTTTGCGGCTTGCGCAAAAACAGGGAATGCAGCTCCCCAATCCTTTTTGCGGCTTTCTCTTCTTACAAATAGGACAAAACGTTTTTTTATATGAGCCCCTTCTTTGCATCTCGATTCCGCTCTTGAGGGCCTGCTCATGCCGTCGGCACGTCTGACAGATCGGACCATCTTTTGTCCGTACTTTTACCGGACGCTCTTCACCGCACTTGATGCAGATTTCTCCTTTTTTAGAATCATGCCACGCCTCCCGCATAAAACACGGGTGGCATATATCAAGCTTGGTGCCGCGCTTCCGGTGCACCACTCGTATCTTGTCGCACTCGACGCATGTACCTATACGCGCCATAAAAAAACCTCCCTTCCTACAATGTTGAAAATAGAAAAGAGCTGCTGGTGCCGACGGCAGGGATCGAACCTGCGACCTTGGCCTTATGAAAGCCCTGCTCTGCCACTGAGCTACGTCGGCGACTGAATTATGTTGCGGTGGCTGGAATCGAACCAGCCCCTAATGGTTATGAGCCACTTATGCACACCAGTACACCACACCGCGGCTCTAGTATATACTCGAATAATAAAGATGACAATAATCAAAAACCCAAAACGTTTGCTTCACCGGCCAAAACGAATCGCGATTTTGGGCTTTGGCCGCGAAGGGCAATCGCTTTTAAAATTCTTGAAACAAGATGCCGCATACCGCAACGCCGAGATTGCCATTCTTGATCAAAAACTCAAAAAAGATTATCTACAGCACCTCACTGATTTCGACCTTATCTTCCGATCCCCGGGCATCCCCTATACCTTGCCCGAAATAAAAGCGGCGAAAAAAGCCGGAGTGGCAATCTCAAGCCCAACAAAACTATTTTTCGAAATACTCGGCAGAAAAACAAAAATCATCGGCATCACCGGAAGTAAAGGGAAAAGCACGACGAGCACCCTGCTCTATCAAATCCTGAAGCGGGCCGGGTGCAATGTTATCCTTGCAGGCAATATCGGGACTCCGATGCTTGAGATGCTTCAAAAAGCAAAAAAGGTCGAGTATGTGATTCTTGAACTCTCGAGTTTCCAACTGCAAGACCTTACCATCTCGCCCTCGATCGCGGTTGTCCTCGACATCTTCCCCGAACATCTTGACCAACATAAAACGCTTGGCGAATATATTGCGGCGAAGGGCAACATCGGCCGATTCCAAAAAAAGACAGATGTCCTGTTCTATTTTGCGGATAATACGCGGAGCCGCGCGATTGCCAAAAAAAGCTCGGCGCGCACCTTCTCCATCCGCCCGAATAAGCATTTTCTCGATCAATTTAACCTTGATAGCCGTCACACGAGGATCTCAAAAAACTTTGAAATGGCTGCTCTCGTTGCTCGATTCCTGAATATTCCAAAACAAAGTATCGCGAACGCCATCAAAAACTTCCGCGGGCTCGAACACCGGCTAGAATTCGTTCGCACTATCCACGGCATCAGTTTTATTGATGACTCTGCCGCCACGAACCCTGAAGCCACTGCCGCGGCAATCCGTTCTTATACTCGTCCGCTTATCTTGATCGCCGGCGGCAAAGACAAAAAACTTGACTACGCGCCGGTCGCACACGCGATAAAAAAATCGCCACAGGTAAAAGCAATTATTCTCTACGGCGAGAACAAAAACAAAATCAAACACGCCTTGCGGAAGAATAAAAAATATGCCCTCGGCAATGAAACTGATTTGAAATCAGCTCTTCAAACTGCTTATCAGTACGCCAAAACACTCGTGGCTCATGACCGTACCTTAAACCCTCTTATCCTCCTCTCTCCTGCCTCCGCAAGCTTTGATCAATTTAAAAATTACGGCGAACGCGGTACAGTATTTAAAAAGGCTGTGCGAACGCTCCGGTGAACCAGAGCATCCGCACAGCCTTATGCGTACCTTCCTTATTCGTTCAAGCCAATGAATATGGCGTTCCTGCCCGCCTGCGTCTCCCCATCCCAGCAATAGGAATGATAATTTCCGTTTGGATCGTCATCGCCGCGCCGGCCCGCACACGCAGTGCAACCGCTGTCAGCACGAATCGCAGTAGGACTCACTCCGCAGGCCATGAACTCCTTTCGTATGAGCTCCTTCAAGTCAATCGAGGGCTTTCCTTTTCTCGGGCCTCTCTCTGCAACGTATGCGGGTACGCCCGTCGGTGCCTCATGCACACCGTAACAGCAAGGACCGATGCCAAAACCAATCAATACGCTGACGCTTTCTCTCGGGAAATCGTAGCTCTCAAAAAGGCGCTGGATAATATTCATCTTTTCTTCGCCCGGAGAAAAGAGTGAACGAAATCCCACATGGAGGACAGCGAGTCGATTTCGCTTTACCTCGAACACTGATACCACGGGGCAATCAGCGTTAAATATCACAACCCCTTCTCCGGCTTTCTCGACGATGGCACCATCGGCGCGGTCACGGCTCCAGAAGAAACGGCTTTCTCCCTGATCCTTTTCAGCGGCGAATGCAACTATGTTATTCGTAAATTCACAACGTGGGGCAATCACGCGCGTGAAATTACCACGCATGATATCAGTAATGCGTTTCTGGAATTGAGTAACTGTAGAGAACCGTTCCGGACGAAAGTCTTCTGTGAGCTTCCCAAGTGGCAGATAACGAAGGTTCATACCGCCATTCTCCTCTCATGGTTTTATGAAGTTTTTGAGGTTCCATGTGTTACTATACCCCAGCTTTCAAAATTTTCAAAATAGGGTATACTAAAGGACGTTTCTTCTTATAGAAAGGTAATGCGGGCGTAGCTCAGCCTGGTTAGAGCGTCCCCCTGTCACGGGGAAGGCCGTGGGTTCAAATCCCATCGCCCGCGCAGCGTATCTCGATGGGATTTGAACGAAATATTCCATTCGCCGCACAGCGTATAAAAAGACGCCGCAACTCTTTATGAGCTGCGGCGTTTAGAGCGGATGACGCTCTTTCATATCAACCGAGACAAAACGATGCCAGTAGTGCGCCTCATGTTTCAAAGAAATCACGGCAACAGCCATGGGCATGGCGACAAGCGGCGTACCGGAAAACACTGCGAATATACCCAAGAATACACCGCAATAGGCAACTGTGAGAAAACGTTTCGTACTCACAAGCTCCTTGTGGCCTATCGCCAGCAAATCTTCATTGGACGCAGGCGAATTGAAAAGAAACCGCCGATGCCAAATGCCTACCGGGATCAAAAGCACCATCACGCCAGTCATGAGAAAGGAAGGCCAATCCGGCACATCACCCATATTCTCCTCCTTTTTAAGGACGCCTCATCCTATCATTTCAATCAATCAAGTCAAATTCTTTGAATGTGGCGCGGTACATGCGGAGCGCTTCCAGCATTTCTTCGCGGCGCAAGGCATAGCTCGGATCCTTTATCAGCTTTTCGCGGAGCGCGTGCGCGCTCTTTATTTCTTCAAGATTTGTAATCTGGTCCGCGGAGGCGACACTCAACCGATCATCAATAGATCCGCCCCTATAGCCAGCAAGGCGGAGCAAATCTCCCAGTATTTTATCAGCCGTGATAATCGCTGCACTCCAGTTTGCCGGATCTTGGCTCCTTGCTTTCCTCATAATCTCTTTCCAGCCGCGTGCGGTGCGGCGGCGTAGCAAGACATCTCCCGCAACCAACGCGTCTACAAACTCATCTACTCGATACACAAACATATTACTCTTTACGGTAAAATAAATAATAAAAACGGAGAGAATAATGGAAAGAATAAATGCCGAAAACTCAAGCCAGGGAAGGGCTGGGGTGAAAAACGGCCCGGCAAAAGACCGAAATGTTGTGAGTCCGTTAAAAAATTTTGAAGCGTAATCATTCATGCGTTTTATAGTTTCTCATAATACTGGCCAATGCCCAAAATATCAGCTTCACGAAATGGCTTGCCAATAAGCTGGAAGCCAATTGGTAACTTATTATTTATAACTGATAATTTATCACTGTTGTTAGTTGCTTTTATAGGAATTGAAATGGCGGGAAGCCCCGCGAGATTCACGGGGATAGTAAAGATATCGGAAAGATACATCGCGAGCGGGTCGTCTGTTTTTTCTCCAATTTTGAAAGCGCGTGTGGGAGTTACCGGCGTCAATATCACATCCACTTCTTTAAATGCATTCTCGAAGTCACGCGCAATCAACGTTCGAACCCTCTGCGCTTTCGCGTAATACGCATCATAATACCCCGAAGAAAGCACAAACGTGCCGAGGAGGATCCGTCGTTTCACCTCCGCCCCAAACCCATACTCTCGCGTCTTGGTATATACTTCAAGGAGATTTGCGATTTGCGATTTGCGATTTGCGATTCTTTCATACCTGATCCCATCAAACCGAGCAAAATTCGAGCTCGCCTCCGCCGGCATAATAATGTAATAACAGGAAAGCGCATACTTCGTGTGTGGAAGCCGAACCCGTTTGGTACGGATACCTAAAGATTCTATCGCCTGTATTGCTTCGAGAAGCGCGGAGGCAACTTCAACCTCGAGTCCGGGAATAAAGTATTCTTCCGGGAGCCCAAGGGTAAGCGATTGTATCTTTTCGAGCGACGGGTGAAGCATATCGTCTCCAGAGGTTCTTGTAACCGTCGTGCTATCAAGCGGATCAGCACCTGTTATTGACTGGAACAGCATTGCCGCATCTTCGACTGTGCGCGTGAGTGGCCCGATTTGATCCAAACTCGAGGCAAGCGCAATAAGACCGGAGCGCGACACCGCTCCATAGGTGGGCTTTAACCCAACCACGCCAGAGAATGCCGCAGGCTGGCGAATCGAGCCGCCGGTATCGGAACCAAGCGCCGCAAGCGCCATGTGGGAGGCAACCGCAGCTGCAGAGCCGCCCGACGAACCGCCGGGTACCCGGGTGAGGTCGTGCGGATTCTTCGTCTTCTTAAATGCTGAATTCTCGGTTGAAGACCCACACGCAAATTCATCAAGATTGGTTTTACCCAAAAATACCGCGCCCGCTTCTCGGAGTTTTTTCACCGCAGTTGCGTCATACGCCGCACTATACGTCTCTAAAATCTTTGAGCCCGCAGTTGCCCGCTCGCCTTGAACAAGCATGTTGTCTTTGATTGCGATGGGTACGCCGTCCATGGGCCCGAGTTCCTCGCCCCGCGCTACTTTCAAATCAGCTTCTTCCGCTTGCTTCATCGCACAATCACGCGTGAGCGTCAGATACGCC
>JBGPMO010000003.1:0-17897 GCA_041487075.1 Minisyncoccia bacterium | reverse complement strand
GGGCCGTAAACTGGGTATTTCTGGGTAAAGGCGTGCCACGCAAAAAAAGCGCGCCCACCAGTAAAAGCGCAATGATAATAAACAGGGTTTGAAATCGTTTCATGACGTGCAAAAAATAAGGAATAATCTTTAGTATACCGCAATCCTGCTTACTAAGAGAACTATTAACTTACTCACACCCAAGCGCCGAACAGGACGTATCCTTATCGAAAGAGACTTTTATTGAGATAGCTACGGAGCTCGTTTGTCGATATTCGCTCCTGTTTTGCCGTGTCACGGTCACGCACCGTCACGTCATACTTCTCGAGTGAATCGAAATCCACGGTGATGCAATATGGAGTTCCTATCTCGTCCTGCGCATAGTACCGCTTGCCGATATTGCCGCGGTCATCCCAGGCAACCGAAAACTCTTTACGGAGATCGTCGTAGATCTTCTTCGCAAGTTTCACGAGCTCTGGCTTATTCGCGAGCAAAGGAAACACCGCCGCTTGGTAAGGCGCGAGTGCCGGCTTCAAATGCAAGACGATCCGTTCCGCATCACTGTCGTCATACGCCTCGCAGAGCACCGCGAGCACTGACCGGTCAACACCCCAGGTGGGCTCAACTACGTGCGGATATAATGCTTCGCCTCCGTCAGCTTGCGAATGCGCATCTTTATACGGCGCTTCCTTGAAATGATTTTTTAAATCGAAGTCTGTGCGGTAAGCCAAGCCATATAATTCTTTCTGCCCAAACGGAAATTCGTACTCAAAATCAATAGTTCGTTTTGAATAATGCGCCCGCTCCCCTTCAGGAACTTCAACGGCGTGCACATGTTTTTTATCAATGCCGATTTCTTTCATCCACTCCATCATTTCGTCTTTCCAGTACTCGAACCATTTCTTCCATTCATTCTCCCGCACGAAGTATTCGATCTCCATCTGCTCGAATTCGCGGGTGCGAAAAATAAAATTGCCGGGCGTGATTTCATTTCTAAACGCTTTTCCAATCTGCGCAATCCCGAACGGCAGGGTCTTCCTTGTGGTATCTAGTATATTTTTAAAATTTACAAACATAGACTGTGCGGTTTCAGGACGGAAGTAAAAAGTACTAGAATTTATGATCATTGTAAGTCTCTGAATTTCTTTCTCTAACTCTTCTAACTCTTTTTGTTGATCCTTATTTTTCTCTTGAATACCGTTCAATTCTTCTTTTCTTTGATAAAGACTGCCTAAATTTAATATTATCGGATACTGATCTAAAGGCCCAAGGGAAGTTTTGAGCATCAAATTAAATCGACGAGGAGGTGTATATTCCCTAGATCCACATTTACTACAAGCATCGGCTACCATGCGAGTCAAACCAATTTTGGGGACTACTAATCCTACATCACCCGCACGATATCGCTCATGACATTTTTTGCACTCCACAAGCGGATCCGAAAACTCTTTCAAGTGCCCGCTCGCTTCCCACACCTTTGGATTCATAATAAGCGCGGCATCCAAGCCCACTACATCGTCCCGCTCGTGCACAAACTTTTTCCACCACAGCTGCTTGATATTATTTTTGAGCTCCACGCCCAAGGGACCGTAATCCCACGAGTTCGCAAGGCCGCCATAAATTTCCGAGCCGGGGAAAATAAAACCTCGCCTCTTGCACAAACTCACTATTTTCTCCATCAAGTTATTATGTTTTGCCATGGCAGACTCCTTCATAGCAGTTACGGCTGAACAATCCCTTGTGAAGGATCGACAGTAGAATCGGCCAAGTTATTCGTGACTACGGGGTCGCTTTTCCCATTTAAAGTTTCTCCGGTAAAGTCATCAGTGCCCGTGAAACTCGTCTCTCCTATAAGCGTCATCGCTGATCCGGCCTGATTCACTGCCGGCGTCGCAGCAACCTGGATAATCGCTTCAATCGGAGTATTCGCGATACCCCGACCTGCGAGTACCAGAGGAATCTGCCAAACGAGCTCCCCGGTACGATCATTATACGTCGGGGCTGAAGCAATATTACTCTTCATAATACCCGTCGCGCGAACATTCGAACTTAAAACCGCACGCACCTCAAAGTCTTTTACGTCCGTCCCATAATTGGTGACTACCCAGTGAATGGTAAAATTCGTGGTCTGCCCAACTTTCATAGGCAAGGGGCCTTTATTCAAAATCTCCGAGGCGGCGTCACGGAATAATCCTTTTGCCTCAGCCATAATCTCTCCGCCGACTTTCGTCTCAAGCTGTCCCAATCCAATGGTTTTCGTGGCAGAAACGTTATACGGCACGGTTGGCGATTCAATCTGCCCTTCAATGCGAAGCGTAAAATTCTTATCACTCAATCGCCGAATCGGATAATCGCTCTTCGCGCGCAGATGGAAATCAACCGCGCCCGTTTGCCCCGGAGCAAGCAAAGTGAGGAGAGGAGTATTACCGCCATTCCAGATAAGGGTATGGTCGCTCTGCCGGAAGGAAGCAGTTGAAGAGAGCGTAGTAAAATCGAACAGAGCACCCGTAAGCTTCGCCTGAAGCACCACATCTCGGAGCGCCGTATCGGTATTATTGATAAACGCAAGATGATAGTTTAAATCGTCACCCGTGTGCACGATATATGCATCGTTATTATTTAACTTTATTTGGAGCAAAAGCGGCGAAGCGGCGATCCCGAGAGACGCCGATTTCTCCGCAATCGAATACGCGCGGCCGTCATACCGGCCGGCAACATCAGATTTTAATTCAAAAAACGAACCTTCCGCGCCGATAAGGCTCCCGGTAATCGTAAACTTGCCTTCCGATTTACTGCGGAGATCGCCTAAATTCCAAATATTATTTCCGACATCCGGCTTCAACGTCGCTGATTTAAAATTGAACGCCGGCGGAAACGTAAAAGTGAGCGCAAGATCATGGATATCAGCTTCGCTCACATTCTGATACGAAACCTCTATAGTAAAATCCTCGCCCGCAAACACCTTTCCCGGAATGCTAAAATCAAGATTGATGCCTGCCGCGGTGACCGCGAGATCAGCTGTTGAAACTTTCTCGAAACGAGAACCGATATTCGCAGGGAAATAACTCACCGTCGCTTTTATCTGTTTAATGCTCCCCTCGCCGCGTAATGCGAGTAGGGAAAACGGCTCCTGCGTCACGCTGCCGCCGCCCAACGTGCCAAGATTCTTTACGATCAAATTTTTTTCTTCGGGACTTCCGACAAAAACGAATCCGTCCGGCAATTCGACGGTAAGCTCGGCATCTTTCAAAATATTGTCCGAATCGTTCCCTACGCTCACCTGAAGATCAAACGGGACGCCGGTCGTCACCCCCCCCGGCACCGTAAGTCCCAAGGTAAGCCCGTGTATATTCCCCGCCTGATACCAAAGAAAAGCACCGCCGCCGACCAATATAACGACGATGATTGCTGCCACACTAAAAAATACTGCCCGAAAAGACATACTGTAGAGTATAACTCCTCAATTTCTAATTACCAATTTCTGATTACGACATATGCTTCGGGGCGAACCGAAGGCGGCAGGCACCGTTCGCAAAAATAAGTACTATCACGCAGGAGAAAGCACTGCGGCGGCCGCTCCCCGCATAATCCGCAACAGGCCTCGGAACTATTAACCCCGAGAATCTGGAGCGCGCCGCGAAAAGAAAGATTCCCCCGCTCTACCGCAGCCCAGAGTTCCCGATCAGGATACCGTTCAGGAAGTATGCCGAGTAGGAGACGCAAGACCCCCAAGTCACTGAAGGGAAGTCGGCGCTCTGAAAGAACATCTACTAGTTGAAATCCTCCCTTCTCGACCAGGCGCACTCTCACCCGCGAGAGCGGCTCGAGATGGGGTGAAAGCTTCGAGGTGATTTTCCGAGCGCTC
Organism: Minisyncoccia bacterium; assembly: GCA_041487075.1. Taxonomy (GTDB): domain Bacteria; phylum Patescibacteriota; class Minisyncoccia; order UBA6257; family 1-14-0-10-40-38; genus JBGPMO01. The sequence continues at coordinate 14,053 of JBGPMO010000003.1, read as the reverse complement.
GTGACTTTTGCGCTTACTTTGCCAAGCAGTGGAGTGAATAAAAAAACCCGGGCATCAAACTCGCCCGCCGGCTCTTTGCCAAGCACAATGGCTTCTGTCACATACTCTCGCATGCTTCCGTATCTGCATGGTATCAAATCAGCAAAAATCCCGCCATGAGACGGGCGGGATTTTTGGGACAAGATACATGTTTCCTTAAAACGTAGTAGCGCAGATGGCTGGGCGATTCTGAGCCACGGTAATAGCATCACAGAACTGTCTCACTCTATCGAGGAGCGCTCTGATCTGTGCGGAAATCTGGGCTGACTTATCCTCCACCGCCGAGAGGTTACGGATTTTTCTCGCATTGATTTTTCCATCACCACTCATCATGCCATTCAAAGACACTTTGTCACCCACATTAAAGGAAGTCCCGTTCGGCACCATCTGGGTATCTCCCATAATGTTAACCATAAATGTCATCCCCCAAAGCTTCAACGTAAGGGAGGATGCTGGGCAGGTTGAAGATGCGGTTGTGGCGCAAGAAGCGAGCGCGACCGTGTCAACGGTTCCGCCAAAAAGCCGGACATTCCCGCTCGTGCTAATGACGAGTGCAGCACGATCTTTGCTTTCTTTATCAATATTAGGAAGAGCATTATCATCATCGAGTAACTCTATCTTATGAAGCTTACTCGTGCTTAACGAATTTGCGGCAGACTGTATTTGCCCCGTCATCCCTTGTTCGTTGTTTCCTCCCTCGTTCGCGTATACGCGGATGCCAAAGACGAGACCAGCGCCGAGCACAACTCCAATAGTAACCGCTGCAATAATTTTTTTATTCATGATATTCATTAATTATACATACATACTATTCGACCTTTTGAGTAAAGACGCGTCACATAGGTTCTTATGACACTTCAGGAATCCTGCCTGCAACCTGCTTGCCGGCTTTTACCCTGCCTTATTAAGCAATAAGCAAGAAAAGGAGATCTTTCTCAATTAATTCCTTTATACAAGAATACCACAACACAACCCGAAAAAAAAGAATCGTGATAGAGCTCCGATACGAGAGCATATCACTAAACCCTCCGCGCGCGGAGGGTTTAGTGATATGTGGTGCGCGGGAGAGGAGTCGAACCTCCACGCCTTGCGGCGCTACCACCTCAAGGTAGTGCGTCTGCCGTTTCGCCACCCGCGCATAACAACACACTGTCGTGACTAGGGCTCTTCAGTATACAAAAACTTGTCTTATTTTCAAAGTCATGAAACCTTTTCCACGGCTTCGGAAATTTTCTCACGAGGCGTATGAGAGACCGTACCCATCTTCTGGCGGGTTGCCCGCCGCGAAAGATTGCGCACGTAGTAAATCTTTGAACGGGACACTTTCCGCGGAGAAGAGATAATTTCCACCTTACTGATCATCGGCGAATGGAGAGGGAATACTTTCTCCACGCCAACGCTCGCAATAGTAGTCCTGACCGTAAAGGTAGCGCCTGGCTGCATTCCATGTTTTCTCGCGAGCACCAAGCCTTCAAATTGGGTCACGCGCTCTTTATCCCCTTCCTTTACTTTTTCGAACACGCGCACCACTGCGCCCGACTTAATATTTTTGACTGTCTCTCGTGTAATCATAGGTAACCGCATTCTAGCGGCAGCCGCCCTTCCTGTCAATGATATAAAGCGAGTAGAATAAACATAATGAAAATTCTCATTGATGTGCGCCTGTTGGGCCGTGGCGCGCAGTCCGGCATCGAAGAATATACCCGCGAGCTGGTAAGCTACCTCCTGCGTGCCGATACAAAGAATCAATATCAATTTCTCTATACGAGGCTGCGGAAGCAGCCGCTTCCTTCGGCATGGATGAACCGGCCGAATACTTCCCTCCTCGACTGGCGCGTCCCCAATAAATTTCTCGATGCAGCGGTCCGTTTGACCGGCGCGCCAAAAATCGACAACTTGACCGATGCCGATATTGTTTTCTCTCCGCATTTTAATCTTTTGAAGACCGCTCGAGCGCGGCGCCTCGTTACCTTCCATGACCTTTCTTTTCTGCACCACCCGGATTTTTTCAGCAAAAAACAGCGGCTGTGGCACTGGCTCCAAGACTATCGCACACAAGCCGAAGATGCAGACCATATCATTGCTGTCTCCGCATTCACCAAAGCTGATCTTATAGAAACCTTGGGCATTCCCGAAGAAAAGATTTCCGTAATTTATTCCGGCATCAGCCCCGAGTTCCGACCGCTCCCGGCCGAGAACGAAGTGCTTCAAAAATTCCGAGAGATCTATAGACTCGATTTTCCGTTCCTGCTTTACCTCGGCACGCTCGAACCGCGAAAAAACCTCGTCACCTTGATCGAAGCATTTGGAATCTTGAAGCACACTCCTCGCTTTCACGATCTCCGGCTTATTCTTGCAGGCCGGCCCGGCTGGCTCTATCGCGATATCATCCGTGAGAGGAATCGTTCCCACGCAAAAGAAGATATTGTGTTCTGGGGCCCTGTCGCAAACACGGAACGCGTTTTCCTGTATAATTTAGCAGAGGTCTTTGTCTATCCTTCCTTCTTTGAAGGATTTGGCTTCCCTCCGCTCGAAGCACAGGCATGCGGCGCACCGGTTATCGCAGGGAATCGCACTGCTCTCCCGGAAGTGTTAGGTGATTCTGCTCTCTTGATTGATCCTTGGCGCACCAAAAAACTCGCTGAGGCAATCGAAGAGGTGCTCGTTCACCCTGCTACTAAAAAACAACTCGCCGCAAAAGGACTTGCTAATGCCGCCCGCTTTCCGTGGGAAACAACTGCAAAAAAACTTTTAGAACTCATGCATGGCTGAAAAAAGAATTGTCATTGACATCCGGCCGCCAAAAATTCCGGCGCCGAAAAAGATCTTTGAAGCCCCTGCGCCAGAGCCGGAATCCTTTCCCTTTTTCGAAACGCCCCGAGAGGCAATAGCAACACCTTTCCCCGCGCCAGTGCCTCGGCTCACCCTGCCTCGCTCTATCCGCATTGCCTCCTTCGCAGTTGCAGGAATCATTCTCACGCTCATCCTTTTCTCGGTTATCGGTTTTTCATATTTAAAACGCACCGTTGCAGAAACCGGGCCAGCACTCTACGAAAAATTCAAAACTGCAAGCCAATCACTCGCCTCGCTTGAAGCAGCAAAAGCAGAAACGTCATTCCGCGGTATTTCAAATGACATCCAATCGCTCCACAATGATGCAGATCGGTACGGACTCTTAAAACTCGCCTCGATTTTGGGATCGGTAGTTCCTAAGCTCAAAGCAGTTCCTGCAACCTTCACCGATCTCATCGATCTCTCGAACTCTGCAGTTTCGCTCACGGGAGGCATTGCCGAGATTGAGACAAACGGCTTCTCCTGGCTTACGTCGAGCAAAGGAGGGCTGTTCTTGACTGCAATTAAAAATCTTGAGGCGAATACTGCCCGCATTATCGAGCTAACCACAGCGCTCAAAAACCGAAACGCAGAACTCGGAGATAATTTCAATACTGACTTCGTTAGTCTCACAACAAAGCTGTATCAAACCGATCGTTTCTTAGAAGCAGCGCTCCGCTGGCTTTCCGACACGCACGAACGGCATCTCGCGATTTTTTTCCAAAATCCTTCTGAACTCCGGCCAGCCGGCGGCTTTTTAGGAAGTTTTGCTGATGTTGCGTTAGGCGCAGACGGCATCCGAGCGATTGAGGTGCGGGATATTTATGATATTGACGGGCAACTCGATGCCAATATCATCCCTCCGAAACCCCTCCAAGGCCTTACCAAAAGCTGGGGAGCAAGAGACGCAAACTGGTTCTTTGATTTCCCTACCTCCGCACGAAAGGTCATCGAATTCTTGGAAAAATCAAAATTCTACCGCGAGCGGCTTATTTCTTTTGATGGAGCGATTGGAGCAAACGTATCAGTATTCCAATCTATCCTTGCGGCGGTCGGCCCCATCAAACTTCCGGATTATCACATTACGATCACGGCAGAAAACCTCCTCGCAGAAATCCAAAGAGAAGTCGAGACAGGAAAAGATAAAATAAGTGGCGAACCAAAACGGATTCTCAAAGTATTGGCGCCAATCCTCATAGAAAAACTTGCGGGCGCAACCGACGCGCAGAAAAAAATTCTCTTTGATGCATTAAAGACCCAACTCGAACACCGCGACCTTATGTTCTACGCAAAAGATGCGGAGCTTCAAACCTATTTCGAAGGTACCGACATCGGAGGAAAGGTACTCACGACCGGAGGGAACATGCCAAACGATTATCTCGCCATTGCCGCCGCGAATATTGCCGCCGGGAAAAGCGATGCCTATATAACGCAGCATATAAAACTCGCAAGCCGCATCGAGGCAGACGGCCGCGTCTCGAATTATCTCACTATTGAACGAGCGCACGGAGGTGACTCACAAACAGAATCGTGGTACCGCGCGGCAAATCGAAGCTATCTTCAAATTTTCACGCAACTTGGTTCTGACCTCACCTATCTTGCCGGGAATAACCCCCACCCGCCTCCGCCAGAAACACCCGATTATGCGGCGCTCGGTTTTATTACCGATCCAGACCTCCAAGCCATCGAATCAACGCGCGAGCGCCTGCCGACCTTCGATGCTGAACAATTCGAAGCATTTGGAAAAACGGTGTTCGCGGCATGGACCACCGTTACTGCCGGGAAAACCAAAAAGATAGAACTTGAATACACGAATCCCACGCGCCTTTCTTTAGCCGAAGACACCATTCCCTACCAATTTGTTTTTGAGCGGCAGTCTGGTGCCGCAACTGCGCTCGATTTTCTCATTGAGGCGCCGCCGGGATACCACTTCGCTGAAAGCAACTCGTCTCAATTTAACTATGTGAATGAAGATCCGCCGGGACGGGTAATAATTTCTCTAACACTCGAGAAAGATCTTCCGGAAGGTCAGCGCTTACCGTAAGACGGATTCCGTCGAGCCCCGTGAATTCAATGGACTCTGCGTGGAGAAATTGCCGATGGATCCCCATCGCTTCGCTTTTCTCAAGCTGCGCCTTTCCTCCATACAACGTATCGCCGACGATTGAGTACCCGAGCGAATGCAAATGAACCCGAATTTGATGAGTGCGCCCGGTCTTCGGTTCAACTGAAAGCAAGGTTACCTCACTGTTCTCAAACATAAACCGGGAAATCACCCGGTAATGCGTTATTGCGTCTTTCGCCGGCGCAGTGGTTTTGTGCACGGTTCGGCGCGTAGTCCCGGTCTTCCTTCCTATAGGAAGCTTGATTGTTCCTTCTCTTTCCTTCACGTGCCCCCACACGAGCGCACGATATGATTTTTTTATTTCGTGCTTTTGAAAAAGATGCTTCAAATAATCAAAAGCTTTGGCGTTCCGCGCAACGAGCATGACGCCCGAGGTATCGCGATCAAGCCGGTGGACAATCCCCGGCCGGAGTTCCGGATCATCGCCGACTGATGAAACCTCCGGATAATGAATCCGAAGCCAACCCGTCACTGTTTTATTAGTTTTTTCGTCTTCAGTTTTTTTTTGAATCGGATGCACCAGCATCCCCGCCGGTTTCGCAATAACTAAGAAATCAGGCACTTCGTAAAGCACAGCGATATTCTCCATAAGAAGAATGTTCGATTCTATATTTCTTTTGGGGTTCTCGAAAAAAGCTCTCTCCGGCGCATGGCGACATACGCAAGAATGCTTCGATTGACATCCCGCAAGAGGAAAATACCTCCACCCAAAACCACGATTACGATAACTTTCGTCACCTTTCTTGTTTTAATGAACGCGAGCCACAGATACGAGAGGATACGAAACGGATTCCCAAGCGTTGAGGCGAGCGCATTCGAGACCACTCGTTCGACAAACACATATTGCGTAAAAAAGCCCATGGCGAGCGCCAGGATAATGAGCTCGATAATAAGAAGCGGTGCCGCACGCCGGAAAAACCAGATTCCATACACGCGCCGCAAAAGCCGATACTTAAATGTGCTTGGTTCGTAGGTCATAAGAAAGAGCGGTTAATCAACGCCTAACTTTCTAAACAACCGCTTCGCCCTAAAAAGTCTCATCTTAAGAGTAGACATGGAGATTTTTTCGAGATGTGCAATATCCTGATACGATTTATCCTCAAGATAGTATAACCTGAGGAGCCGGCCTAGATGCTCGGGCATTTTTTCGATAACTTGGCTCACGATGGCTTTCGCATCCGATGCAGAAGCAAGGTCAGCCGTTTCCGCAACCGGCCCCCTAGTCTCACCGTCTTCGTCGTAATGAAACGAATCAAGGTATTCGGTTCTTGCTCCGCCCTTTTTTAATTTTTGGTAATGAGTGAAAGAAGTATTCATTAAAATTTTATACGCCCAGCTTTTGAATCGAGCATCCGGCTGTTTTTTGAATCGGCCGGCGTTTACATAAATCTTGGTAAACGTTTCCTGCACAATGTCTTCTGCTTCCTCACGGCTTCGCACCACGCCAAAGGCAGTCTTCAAAAAGGCCGCTTCGTAGCGGTCAATCAAAATAGAGAAATGTGAGGGGTCCTTAATGGAAAGCGCTAATATTGCTTCGTCTTCGTGGGTATCCATGCGTAGCCCCATGCTAACTGATTTTCTTAACTTCAGTCAAATTTAGTTAGCAAAATAAAAAGAACCCCGCGCCGCAATCAAGTTGTGGCTCGACTTCTTGCTTGCGAATTTCTAAAATGTGCGCGCACCAGGGATCGAACCTGGGACCTTTTCAATGTCAATGAAACGCTCTACCACTGAGCTATGCGCGCATGGTTATCTTTCCTTCACTTATTATCTTCTCAAGATAATCTCGTCTTTTCAATCTCTTTAATCTCCGTTCAATACTACGCGCTTCCGCTAATGTAGGAAATTCTTGAGAAAATACTAGCGTGATCTGACCAAATCGTTTAGTCGTTGGAGTAAATCCACTACGATGATGAACCATTCTTTCTTCAAGATTCGAAGTACTTCCGACATACAATCGGTTATCACGAAGACCACGCAGAATATAAACCCACCCACTCATAATATGTTTACCAAGCCGACGCTTCGGTCGACTTCCCGACTTCTTTATTATACTTTATCAGAAGTACGTCGAGACTGAGCTCCGACGCTCCCAAATCTTTTGGGGGGTCGGAGCCCCGACTGAAACGTCGGGGCTATGCGCGCTTACCTTATTAATACCCCGCAAAATCTTCGCTCCGGATGTCATCCGCGGAAACGCCCGCGGCAATGAGCATTTGCCACGTGCCGGCCACACTCGCTGGGGACCCGGCTATATAGTAAATCGGAAGCTCAAGATTGTCTATATATTTTTTAATCATCTCTTTAGTGACATAACCCTGCTCCCCATCCCATGGCGCTCCTGATTTTTCCGCCTTCGTCATCGTAGCAATAAGTTTAAATCCTCTCGTTTTAAGCTCTACGTCTTCCAGTTCATCTAAAAACGCCGCATCCTCCGGCCGCCGATTCGCATAAAACATAAAAATCTGGTGCGGAAGCTTTGTTGTGATGGCATGCTGTATCATGCTCCGAAATGGCGTCACACCGATCCCTCCGGTTACCATCACTGCCGGACGCTTCACGTTCTCATGTAATATGAAAGATCCAAAAGGGCCTTCGACTGCAATCTCGGTGCCGAGCGGCATTTCTTTCAACGAATTTTTAAACGCGGTCGGCCGCATCCGGGTCGCAATCATCAGTTCCGGCTCGTGAGGCGCTGACGCAATCGAGAGAGGGCGAAGATTCCCCTCTGTATCAGAGTACCGAGGATATAGAAGCTTCCACTCGGCAAATTGTCCTGGTTTAAAAATAAACCCTGCTGGTTTTTCAAAATAAAAAGCTGTCGTGCCTTCGGCAATATGCTCCCGCCTCAAAAGTTTGACGTTATAGACGGCCATTATATAGATACATTACGGCGGCTCCGATGCTTCGATCGGAGCAGCAACAGTTCCCAGTTCTCCGCCAGCCGGCGGATCGCTAAGAAATTTCGGATATGCGCGTGGAAGGAAATCGAACTGGAGTTTATCCGCCTCTGGCGAAACCTCAGTTTTACTGTTTACTGCGCCCCGTATCACATGGGCACCGGTGGGCACGGATGGAATCGAACCATCGGCCTCTGTCTTATCAGGACAGCGTTCTACCACTGAACTACGTGCCCATGTGATGCGGGGTCAGGACTGTGTTCTTCCAGGGTGTTCTCTTTATTTTACGAGTCACGGCCGCGCACCCGTCGTCGCGTGCTCGCTCCGACCCACTTTACTACACGCGCGAGCATTGCGCTTAAGGAGTTGTCCCGGGCTTCTTTGCTAAAACCTGATTCAACTTATCAAAATCGAAATGAATAATCAACGAGTCCCGCGGAGGAGCTTGAAAAAGAGCGGCATCAATTTTTCTCGCGAGAAAACTGAACGTAAAAATAGTATAACCGATCACACAGAGAAAAAGAGAGATCGCTGCCGTCCAGAAAATAATTTCTTGCCTATTTCCGGTAAACTTTTTCATAAAAGATCGTAGTTGACATTCATGTGCTAGGCGCTTTCCCCGGTAACCCTTCAGAAAACACTCTCCCCTCTCCGGCTAATCTCCAGGCCTTACCCACTGCAGTGACCTCAAGCGAATCCATCGTGATAACGTAACGGCTCGTTTCGAGATCATGAAGAAAAGTAATGAGAGCGTTGAATGGGCCGGTAACCGATATCGTAAAATGGATAAAGCCCGGCTCTGTTGCTGACCCTAAGGCGGGGTCTCCAAAAAGGAACGTGGACTGAAGCTTGTCTTGTTTCGCAAGCGCGCCTATCTCCTTGCGGAACGTGAGGATAAGATTATCCTGACTGGGCAAAAATTGCTTGAGTGTATTCATATACCCCTCTGCTTTATTCGCCTCGTTTTTTAAGGTTGCCAGCGATTGAATTGCCGCGTTTCGCCGCGCCATATCAAGCTTTATATCTTGTATCGCCTTTGCCTCACTTGAAATCCGCCCACCGAAGAACAACGTCCCCACAAAAATAAGCACTATAAGACCGCCTCCCAACCCAATGCGGGTCAATAATTTTTTTCGAAAATTCAGCATGATTCTCGATTCTTCCTGCTCTATGATACCATAATCCCATGACAAAAATGAATGATAAGAACGAAGCAATGGCGTACCATGCGCTTGCCGTGAATCTCCATGCAAGCTATGAATCATTGAAACGCACTCGTGCGAAATACGGATCATGGGCTTCTGCCTGGGCTGCTTTGAAAACACCGGATATGAAAGAAGCCAAAGCATCTTGGGATGAGCTTGCGGCATACGGGATACGCCTTGTTCTCGCGAATGACCTTGAATTCCCAAAACTCCTTACTGAAATTCCTTGGCCTCCTTTCGGCTTATACCTCCGTGGTGCTCCCCTTGATGAAGCGCTCATCGTCGCAATCGTAGGCACAAGGCGGGCAACGCCGACGGGGAAGGCAATAGCCAAACGCTTTGCGGAATCTCTTGCTCGTGCGGGACTCACGGTTGTCTCCGGCCTTGCCTTGGGCATTGACGCCGCGGCCCACAACGGAGCACTTCAAGCCAACGGCAGAACGATTGCAGTTCTCGGTAATGGGTTAAACCACATCTATCCGAAAGAAAATGAGCGGTTAGGAGAAGAAATCATTGCCACCGGCGGCACCCTTATCTCCGAATATCCGCCGGGAACCCCTTCGCTCCCCAAAAACTTCATTGAACGAAACCGTATTATCGCCGGCCTCTCCCGCGGCATTATTGTGATCGAAGCGCCGGAAAAATCTGGCGCGCTCGCAACCGCACGATTCGCCCTTGAACAAAATCGCGAAATTTTTGTCATACCCGGCTCAATCGAGCGCGAAGAGTACGCCGGGTCTCATGAACTCATTAAGGCGGGAGCGAATCTCGTCACCTCGCCAGAGGATGTCCTTGGTTATTTTGATATTGCGTTCGACACTGCTTCCCGATCCCACAAACTCTCCCCTTCCGTGCTTCACTCTCTTGACAAGATAGAACTCGCTATGGTTACTATCCTTCAATCTCATGCCGAGGCGCTTTCTATTGATGCGGTCGCTGAAGAAGCCAATCTCGAAATTCCTGCCGCAAGCCAGGCGCTCTCATTCCTCATTGTAAAAGGATTAATAAAAGAACAGAACGGAACGTATTCAATTGCATGAAAACTCAACTCGTCATTGTTGAATCGCCAACCAAGGCAAAAACCATATCCCAATTTTTAGGGAAGGGATACCGCATAGAATCTTCCTACGGCCATGTCCGTGATCTGCCGAAAAGCAAGCTCGGGATCGATGTAGATAACAACTTTGAGCCGAAATACATCATCCCCATGAAAGCACGGAAGCTCGTCACGGCTTTAAAAAAAGAAGCTAAAAAATCGGAAACAATCATTCTCGCGACTGATGAAGACCGCGAAGGCGAAGCAATCGCTTGGCACCTGGCGCAAGTACTCGGCCTCGATGAAATGAAAGCGAAACGCATTGTCTTCCATGAAATCACGAAATCCGCTATCGAAGAAGCGATTGCGAACCCGAGAAAACTGAATCTTCATCTGGTTGATGCCCAGCAGGCGCGCCGCATACTTGACCGCTTGGTCGGCTACAAACTTTCGCCATTTCTCTGGAAAAAAGTTGCGGGCGGCCTTTCCGCCGGCCGCGTCCAATCAGTCACGCTTCGGCTCATCGTTGATCGCGAGAATGAAATCAGAAGTTTCAAACCACAAGAGTATTGGACGATCGAAACGGAGCTTACGAGAGAAAAAGGGGGGCAAGAAACATTTACCGCAACGCTTGCAAAGCGAAACGGAAAAACGCTCAATAAATTCGCAATCCCAAAAAAAGAAAATGCTGAAAAAGTTGCCGCAGAACTAAAGCGCGCCGCCTTCACTCTGGCAAGCCTCGAACATAAAGAGCTCTCGAAAAGTCCGGCGCCTCCCTTTACCACGAGCACGCTTCAGCAAGAAGGGGCAAAGCGGCTCCACTTCTCCGCGAAACGAACCATGATGCTTGCGCAACGCCTCTATGAAGAAGGTCATATCACCTATATGCGTACGGATGCCGTGAATCTTTCCGCCGAATCCACTGCTGCCGCAAAAGCGTGGCTTGCCGGAAACTTAGGCGATGCGTATGCCGCCGTCGCCCCGCGCTTCTATAAAGCAAAGTCAAAACTCGCCCAAGAGGCGCATGAAGCCGTGCGGCCAACCCGCCCCGATTTTACGCCCGACGCCTTTCAGGGAGAACCGGCATCTCAAAAACTCTACGAACTTATCTGGCAAAGATTTATGGCATCCCAAATGCCGAACGCAAAAATCGCTTCAATAACGGCGGATATTGTGACGGGAGATAAAAAATATACGCTCCGCACCACCGGACAACGCATCGCATTCGATGGCTATTTAAAAATCTGGCCGCATAAGCTCGAAGAGCGCGAACTCCCTGATTTCAAAGAAGGCGAATCGCTCACACTCAAAGCAGTGAATCCTTCCCAACACTTCACGGAGCCGCCGCCCCGCTACTCGGAAGCAACCCTCATAAAAACGCTTGAAGAATTTGGCATTGGGCGCCCGTCGACCTATGCGCCCACCATTTCAGTTATTCAAACCCGTAATTACGTCATCAAAGAAGCGGGAAGATTCAAACCAACTGACATCGGTGAACTCGTAGCAAAAGTATTGCTCGAGCATTTCCCCGATATCGTGGATATTAATTTTACAGCCCATATGGAACATCAGCTCGATGAAGTCGCCGATGGGCATGAAAGCTGGCAAACGCTCATTGGTGAGTTCTATGGGCCGTTCGCAAAACGCCTCGCTGAAAAGTACGAAGAGGTTTCAAAGCAGGAATTTATTCCGGAAACAACGAATGAAGTTTGTGAAAAATGCGGCAAGCCGATGGTGGTAAAAATGAGTCGCTTCGGGAAATTTCTTGCCTGTTCCGGATTCCCTGAATGCAAAAATACAAAAAAGCTGAACCGCGATGGCACGGAAAAAGCGCCTCCAAAATCAACGGGGCTGAAATGCCCTACCTGCAAGGAAGGGGAAATTGTTGAACGCTATGTCTCTCGAGGCCGCGCGCGCGGAAAGATGTTCTGGGGTTGCAGCCGCTATCCAAAATGTACATACGCCACATGGGAAAATCCCACCGGCGAGCCACCGGAAAAAGAAACAAAAACAGAGGAAACAGAACCTTAGAGAATCGCGGGCGGGAAGCCCCTTTTCTCTTTCAGCTTTGAGATAATGCCATAGAGCTCTTCGGGTGAATAAAAGGTGATGGTAATTTTTCCGACCTCACCGGCTTTCTCTACCCTCACCTTCGCACCCAGTGCTTCCTCAAGCTCTCGCTCTGCAGAAACCATTTCAGGATCAACGGTTGCCTGCCCTCCCACGGCAGGATTTTCTGATACCGAAGAACCTCCTTTCATCTTTTTAATCTTTGTTTTAAGCTCACGTACGCTCGTGCTGTTTTTAAGAATGTCTTCAAATAACGTCTGCTGGGTAGCTATATCGGAAACCATAAGCAGCATCCTCCCTTGGCTTTCAGAAATAGTTCCTTTCCCCACGGCTTCCTGTATGACATTCGGAAGCGAAAGAAGACGAACGGAATTAGTAATCACCTCACGGCTCTTTCCCAAGCGTGCGCCAATTTCCCGATGCGTAAGCCCGAACTGATCCTGTAATTTCGCGTACGCCCGCGCCGCCTCGATGGGACTCAAATCCACGCGCTGGATATTCTCGACAATAGCAAGCTCAAGCCGTTCGCGATCAAGATTAACGCTTCGGATAATCGCGGGTATGCGCTCAAGACCCGTCATCTTCGAAGCAAGCCATCGCCGCTCGCCGGCAATCAGCTGATACTCTACCTCGGTGCCGCCCTCGGTTACCCGCTCAAGCTTGGTCACGACGAGCGGCTGGAGCATGCCAAATTCACGAATTGAATTGGCCAACTCGCGGATGCCCTCCTCATTGAAATCTCGACGGGGTTGCTGGGGGTTCGGCTTAATCTTATCAACTTCAATCAAAAAAACAGGGCCTTGTATCGGAGGATTATTCGTGGAATCCATCTCTTCAATCTATCCCACTCCGTTGCCTTCGGCAAGGGAGTGGGATAGAATGACGCCGAGCCCGGGTGACGGCATTGGCAGAACTTTGCCTGCCTTGCCTGCCAATCGGGCAGGCGTACACAAAAAAATGCCGCGGTGGCGGAATGGCAGACGCGATGGACTCAAAATCCATTGTCCGTAAGGGCGTGAGAGTTCGACTCTCTCCCGCGGCACAAAGTACAGCAAAATTTGACGTGAGGCGCACACGACTCCCACCCCGGGCACAAAACAAGGGGCGGGTCGGGGGTTCATTGACAGTTTTTTTGGTTTTGCGCTCCGGGGATCAACACGGTATAATTTTTGTAAGATGGAGTTACGAATTTCTCTCTCGATTTTGTTTCTTGGTATTCTCGCATTGCCGGGGATAAGTTTCGCGGTCCAAGAATTGCCCGCACCCACGATTAGCATCAATCCCGACATATACTATCCCCTCGACGAAATCCTCTATATCGAAGGAAGAACTTTACCGCTCTCGACCACTCAAATCCATTTTGAAATGTCGGGGACAAAACCAGTAACTGTGAATGTGAAAAGCGACACAAGCGGCGAATGGGTACTCGCGCAAAAAATTCCTTTGGATGCGGGACTATGGGAAGTCCGCGCACGCGTGGCATCGAGTTCCGGCGAAATTTCCGAATGGTCTAATCCCCGCATCATTAAAGCGATTATCACCGGATTCTCCGTGGGAGGATTCACTATTAAATATGCACCGGCGGCGATCGTGACGGTACTCATGCTCTTGGGGTCGCTTACGCTTCTTATGTATTCCCTGTTTCGCACCCGCATGACCAAACACCTTGCGGAAGAGCAAGAAATACGGGAGCGGACGGTGCTCTTCGAGAAAACCCTCCACGACAAGGCCTTCACAGAGATGCTGTGGTTCATCCGTGGAGAACCAAACACCAACTACCTGAAGCAGCATGACGTCAAGATTTGGGACGACTGGGCTGATGAGAACGGTAACCTTGGTCCGATCT
>JBGPMO010000002.1:0-18125 GCA_041487075.1 Minisyncoccia bacterium | reverse complement strand
GCAATCGCCGTCTTCGGCGTTTTTGCGATGAACCATGGAGGGGAACATAGCCACGGCTGTATTGCCGCAACTGCGCAAGGAGTCGCTGATTGTCCAAATCAAGCCAATCCATTCGCGTTTCTCGCTTTCCACCTCGACGCATTTAAATCATTTTCAACCGCGACCGTTGGTTCTCTTTTAGCGAGCGCACTCTTGGTTGCATTGGCATTAATCTTTGTATCTTTCCTTGCTTTGTTTTTCAAAGATACTGCCCCATTGCTTTCGAGATTACAAACCCATCAAAGAAAACGACAAGAATCTTTTGAGTTCCCATTTCGTTTGCAACTGAATCACTGGCTCGCGCTTCACGAAAATAGTCCGAGCGTAATCTAAAAGACGTCCAAGAGGAGAATCTTGTCGAGATTCTCTTTTGTGGCGTCTTTTTAGTCCCTTCTCAAAGGGATTTTTACGTTTCCTAAAATCACAATGAAAAACACAATCATCATTACATCAATAGCAGCTCTCGTGGTCGGCTTGCTCCTCTGGGGGAAGTGGGGATCGTCACGTCCGGGGGAATCCGCTGCGCTTGCTACGGGTAGCACGCAAGCGGCGGTTACCGATTCGATCCCCGCGTACGACTTCGGCTCCGTCTCCATGCTCAAGGGAAACGTCGAGCATGAGTTCGTGATCACTAATACGACCGATGCCGATCTCATTGTCACCAAGGCCGAAACTTCATGCATGTGCACGAGAGCGGTGCTCCAGCTTCCTGATGGCAAGGAAATGGGGCCGTTCGGCATGCCCGGCCATGGATTCACTCCAACGCTCAACGCCGTCATACGCCCAAGCGAAAAACTTATCGTACGCGCTATCTTCGATCCGGCCGCCCACGGCCCGGCAGGCATCGGACGGATTGAACGGGTGGTGACGCTTGATACGAACAAAGGTCAGATCACGATGCAATTCCGGGCCCAAGTCACGCCATGAAGAACTTCTTCAAAAACAAGCTGGTTTGGCTCGGTCTTGTCGCGATTCTCGTATTCGGCCTTGCGATTTTCTTCGGTTCTCAGTCAAGCGCGCCGTTCCTCTGGAAGATATCGAGTGGCGGCACATGGTTTCTGCCACTTCTCGTCGTTGCCGCGATCGCTGACAGTATCAATCCGTGCGCGTTCTCGATTCTCATCCTTACCATTGCATTCCTTATGAGCATGGGGAAAATGCGATCGGGAATCTTGAAGATCGGCGGGGTATATATCTTGGGAATCTTCGTGATTTATATCTTGATCGGCCTCGGTATTCTCCAAGCGCTCCATCTCTTTAACACGCCGCACTTCATGGCGAAAGTGGGCGCCTCGCTCCTCATACTGCTCGGCGGGATCAACATCATCAATGAGTTTTTCCCAAGTTTCCCGATCAAGCTGCGAATACCGCAAGCGGCCCACAGCAAGATGGCGGTGCTCATGGAAAAAGCCTCGGTGCCAACCGCCTTCATCCTCGGGGGTCTTGTGGGGCTCTGCGAGTTTCCCTGCACCGGTGGGCCGTATTTGATGGTGCTCGGACTCCTGCATGATCACGCAACGTCCGTTTCCGGATTCGGATATCTCATTCTCTACAACCTTATCTTCGTGCTGCCGCTCGTCGTCATTCTCCTTATTGCGAGCGACAAGACACTTCTCGGGAAAGTGCAGGAATGGAAAAAGGTCGAAAATAGGAAGATGCGGCTCTGGGGCGGGATCGCCATGGTGCTCTTGGGGCTTCTCATCTTCGTATTCTAGAAACAACTCACATGGCTACCAAAGAACCCTTCGATGCGACTCAGGGTAAACAATACGAAACACTCCTCAAAAAAATCGAAGAAATGAAGGCCTCAGGCACGGTCGACCTTTCGACCGAAGAAGACTTGAGTCTCGCGATCATGAATCTTATAAGCCTCGAGGAACATTTCTTCTTTACGGCGGAGAAAACCGGCAAGCCAGAATATTTTGATTGGCTGAACGAGGTGCGGACAGTGCGTAAGTCGCTCCTTGGGCGCATAATAGACAGCCACGAAGGCGAGACGTGGTGCGTATCGAAGCATCTCCTCGCAACCACCATGCGCCTCATTGAAGTCGGAACGAAACTCAAATCGGATGGTAAAGAAGATAAGGCCAAGGAAACATTCGATTACGCCTACCGCATCTATTCGCTCTTCTGGGCATTGCGTCTCAAGCTCGTCGACACAAAAGGACTCAAAAAAGTCGCCGCCGAAGAAAAACCTTGGACGATTCAGGACATCGTAAGTAAATTAGTCGATTGCTGCGATGAATAAAACTCTCAGAACATTCATCATAACCGGCATCGTCCTTGTTCTTGGAACGGTTGCGATTATCCTTTTCTTTCCGAGAGAATCAAGAAGTGGGACATTCGACGCATTCGCTCAATGCTTAGCCGAGAAGAAAATAACGATGTACGGCGCCGACTGGTGCCCGCACTGTGAGAATGAGAAAAAGGCCTTTAGCGATTCGTTCCGGTTTGTCCCTTACGTCGAGTGTCCGCAAGATCCCAATCGCTGCCTCGCGGCCGGCATCAAAGGATATCCAACATGGATTTTCCCGGACGGAAAGAAACTCGAAGGAGAACAGGGGCTCCAAAAACTTTCCGCGGAAAGCGGTTGTCCGCTTCGCCCGAGCGTGAGCGAGGCGAGTTTGTTGCCAATGTCGAAATAAATCTCTTAAACACATGAACAATGAATTACAAGAATTAGAGTCGGAAAAAATTGAACCAGAGGTTCAGAAAAAAGATTACATGCTCCCAGCAAGCATCCTCATCTCCGCGCTTGTACTTGGAGGAGCGTGGGTTTATACTGCCGGGCTCAAGGCGGAGCGCACAAATAATCGCACGCCGCAAATTGCAGAGCGGCAAGCGATAGATCAAGGCGTGGAAATTCCGGCGCAATGGGGAGATCTTGGCCGGAAGATGGCTGAGGCGGGAGTATTCGACCGCGGCCAACTGGCTGCGCTTTACGACTCTCGGGGAGGATTGAGTGCCGCCGACGTAAAGTTTATAGACGGGTCAAGTGATGGAAAATTGCGAGTGACCCAGGCAAACTCGGGGCTTCTCTTAAATCTCCTTTGGGCGCTTGGTCTCTCCAACAAGAATCAGATTTTGGAGAAGGGTCCCATGATGGATCCGGGGTACGGTGGCGCAAACAGATTCGCTTCAACGGGCGGTTGGACGCTCGCCAAAGGTGGCCCGATGACCCATTACAGCATGCATCAATTCGTCACGCTCACGCCCAAGGAGCAAGCGCTTGTGGAAGCTGTGGCAAAGAATATATACCGACCATGCTGCGGCAATTCAACATACTTTCCCGACTGCAATCATGGGATGGCGATGCTCGGCCTTCTCGAACTCATGGCTTCCCAGGGAGCAAGTGAGGCGCAGATGTATAAAGCGGCGCTTGCCATGAATTCATACTGGTTTCCGGATCAATACGCGACTATTGCGCGGTACCTCGAATCACGGAGTATCGCTCCGCAAAGCGTAGATCCGAAAGAAATAGTTGGCGAAAATTATTCAAGCGCCTCAGGATTCCAGCGAATCGCATCGCTTGCTCCGCAGGCAGAGGCGAATCAAGCCGGAAGAGGCGGATGCGGCTTGGATTCTGGCGCTGCAATCCCGCCGCAACGCGAGCAAGGCGGATGCGGCCTTTAGCGGTATAATTGGAAATAATCATGAACCACGAAGAACATAAAAAAATCTATACGTGTCCGATGCATCCGGAAGTTGTTTCCGAAAACCCTGGGATGTGTCCGGAATGCGGCATGCAGCTCGTCCCTACGAGGAAGAAGAAGCATGAAACCCAAGATGGCTTCAACAAGCACGAAGGACACTCAACCAACATCTTTAAAACGAAGTTTTGGGTAAGCTTTCTCCTATCCATCCCGATCGTTGCGTATTCCGATGTCGCCCAGAAACTTATTCACTACCAAGCGCCACCATTCCCGGGCTCTGCATACCTGCAGATTGTGCTTGCATCCGTAATTTTCTTTTATGGCGGCTGGGTATTTATCGCGTCCGCGTACCGGGAACTCAAAGCGAGATTACCGGGCATGATGACATTGATCGCGCTCGCAATCTCTGTGGCATACGTTTACAGCATCGTAGTGACATTCATCGGCGGAGGAGACACTCTTTTCTGGGAGCTTGCGACGCTCATCACCATCATGCTTCTCGGCCACTGGCTTGAAATGCGTGCCGTCTCCGGCGCCCAGGGCGCCTTAAAAGAACTTTCAAAATTATTGCCCGATCAAGCGGAAGTGATCCGAAATGGAAAAACAGAAATCGTTCCGCTTTCGCAGCTCAAAAAAGACGATGTGGTACTCGTAAAGCCGGGCGGCAGAATTCCCGCCGATGGCATCGTGAAAGACGGCGTGTCGGATGTCAACGAATCCATTGCTACCGGCGAATCAAAACCGGTGCCCAAAAAAGAGGGCAGCGCGGTCATCGCTGGCACGACAAACGGCGACGGTTCGCTCAAGGTACTAGTCAGCAAGATCGGAGATGAAACTTTTCTTGCCGGTGTTATGCGGCTTGTGGCCATTGCCCAAAGTTCTAAATCAAAGCTCCAAATGCTTTCCGATCGGGCCGCTTACTATCTCACCATTATCGCCGTGGTAACCGGTGGCATCACACTCGCGGCCTGGCTCGCGCTTGCCGATCCGGCATTTGCGATAAACCGCATGGTAGCGGTTCTTGTTGTCGCGTGCCCGCACGCTCTCGGCTTGGCGATTCCGCTCGTTGCCTCGATATCAACGACTAAAGCGGCGCGGAATGGTTTTCTCGTAAAGCAGCGGCTAGCGCTTGAAGCGGCTAGAAGTATCGATATTGTTCTTTTTGACAAAACGGGAACGCTGACCAAGGGAGAGTTTGGGATTGATCGGATTATTCCAACAACTCAAGGAAATGAGCTTGAGGTTCTGCAGTACGCCGCTTCCGTTAATAGCCACTCCGAGCATCCGTTGGCGCATGCGATGATCGATGAGGCGAAAAAGAGAAATGTTGAAATTCTCAAAATAAATAATTTTCAGAGAATTCCTGGGAAAGGCGTGAGGGCTGAGATCGGTGGCGCGGAAGTGCATATTGGCAGTGTGTCGCTCGCGGAGGAGTTTGGCTTTGGGTTAAACGACACATTTAAAAAGGAAACCGACGCATTTGCCAAACAAGGCAAGACCGTGAACGTTGTTATAAAAGACGGCAAGGTGCTTGGTGCGATTGCTCTCGCCGATGTCATTCGCGAAGAATCGCGGGAAGCGATTAAAATATTACGCGATATGGGTGTAAAGACAGCCATGATCACGGGAGATGCCGAGGATGTGGCAAAATGGGTTGCTCGGGAACTCACGATCGACGAGTACTTTGCAAAAGTCCTGCCGAATCAAAAATCGGAGAAAGTGAAACTCTTGCAGCAAAAGGGGCAAAAGGTTGCGATGGTCGGAGATGGCGTGAACGACGCACCGGCACTCATGCAAGCTGATCTGGGCATCGCCATTGGCGCAGGAACAAATGTGGCAATCGAGTCAGCCGGAATTATTCTCGTCAGAAACGATCCGCGAGACATCCCCAAAATCATCCGTCTTTCAAAACTCACATACACGAAGATGATCCAGAATCTGTTCTGGGCAACTGGGTATAACGTAGTTGCCATTCCGCTTGCCGCCGGAGTCTTGGCATCAAAAGGCATCGTGCTTCAGCCAGCCTTAGCTGCTGTATTTATGTCGGTAAGCACCGTAATCGTTGCCTTGAACGCAATGCTTTTACGGAGGCAAAAGATTTAACCACAAAAAATTAACATCTCGTATAAAAAGTGCTAAAATAAAAACATGAACAATAACAAATTAGTTAATTGGGTATTGCGTGTCGCGGTCGCAGGAACATTCGTTGGCCACGGTCTGCTTGCGATAGGCGGCAAAGCTGACTGGATAAGCTGGTTTGCAAAATTCGGAGTTGCCGACCCCGTGCTTGCAAAGCAATTGCTTTTGGGAATAGGCATTATCGACGTTATCGCCGCGCTCATAATGTTCTTCCGGCCGTTCCCAGCGATACTTTTGGGCGCCACAATCTGGGCTTTCTGGACCGCACTTTTGCGGCCGATTGTGGGCGTCGGTTGGTTGGATTTTGTGGAACGTTCCGCGAATTGGGGCGCGCCATTAGCACTTCTCCTTACGATCGGTTGGCCGAAAACAATTAAAGAATGGTTTAAGCCGCTATGACGCAATTTCAAAAAATATCGTTATTTCTTCTCCGGGTTACATTGGGGTGGATGTTCTTTTGGGCAGGGATTACGAAGATTGTCGACCCTGCGTTCTCGGCTGGGGGATATCTCAAAGGAGCAAAAACGTTTGTTTGGTTTTACCAATGGCTCACGAATCCAAGCATCTTGCCGTTTGTGAATTTCGTGAATGAGTGGGGCCTTACGCTTCTCGGCATCTCGCTCATATTGGGAATCGGCGTGAGATTATCATCGGTTCTCGGCGCAGTGCTCATGCTTCTCTACTATTTCCCGATTCTTGATTTCCCTTACCCCAATGCGCATTCATTTATCGTGGATGAACACATTATTTACGCAGCTGCATTGCTCTTCCTCGGAGCACTTCGCGCCGGTCGAACGTGGGGCTTGGAAAATTGGTGTTCCAACTTGCCCATCTGCTCAAAATTTCCAAAGCTGCGCGAGTGGCTCGGATAAAAAATTAACATGAAAAAACTTATAACATTATTTTCCGCCTTTGTTCTTACCCTCGGAATCGCTTCAGTTACGCATGCCCAGGTGATGGTGAGCGGGATGATGACAAGCGTTACGAGTACCACGCCGACTTCGGAGGAGGCGGAGGGTAAAGTACTTTGGGACAGCCTGAAAGCCGGCCGGGTTGTTTGCAAAAATCTTGCCGATAAAGACTTCGATCTTCTCGGTGAGTACTTTATGGGAACAATGATGGGAGCATCGCATGAAACTATGAATGATAGATTAAAGCAGGCATTCGGGGATGCCGGCGAATCTCAGATGCACGTTGTGCTGGGGAAACGAATGAGCGGGTGCGACACATCGGCAGCATATCCCGCGGGGTTTTCTGGATTCATGCCGATGATGGGAGGGGGGTCGTCTCCCGGAGGAATTAACAAAACAAATAATTCTATGATGAACTATGGATATGGAGGCATGATGGGAGGATTTGGTACGCTCGGTATCATCACATGGCTTGTGGTGATAGTCGATCTCATACTCCTTGGCATCTGGCTCTGGAAACAAATTAAAAAATAAATAACGAAACCCATTATGAAGGGATATATCGCCAATATAGAAAAACTCTCGCTTGAGAACGAAAACTTCCGCAGGGTTTTGTATACCGCCAAAAACAGCCAGCTTGTGGTGATGAGCTTGAAGCCGAACGAGGATATCGGCGAAGAAGTTCATCGTCTGGATCAGTTTATTCGCTGCGAAGCCGGCCAAGGGAAGGCGGTGCTTGATGGAGTGGAACATGTAATCAGCGATGGTTTTGTAGTTGTTGTTCCGGCTGGTACGAGGCATAACATCATTAACGTTTCCGGCGACAAGCCGCTTAAGCTCTATACGCTCTACTCGCCACCCAACCATCGCGACGGAGTAATTCATAAAACAAAAGCGGAAGCCGAGACGGACGAAGAAAACTTCGATGGCAAAACCACGGAATAAACAGAATGAAGATCAAAAACTATCCCCAATTAGCCGTCACCGAAACGAGAGCAATTGCGCTTGAAATTGCGGAGGCGGGACTACAAGCGATTGATACTGAGCGCGCGATTCACGAAATCGTTTCGCTTTCGGACGATATGCTTGTAATCGATGGAGAAAAAACGCCGCTTGAAGGTATCGGCCGGATTATTGTTGCCGGTATCGGTAAATGCGCCGCCCGGGCAGCAGCGGAGCTCGAGAAAATTCTAGGCAACCGGCTTTCCGGTGGCCTCGTGATTACCATCGGCGAGGTTCCGCCGCTTGCGAAAATTAAGAGTTACTTCGGAACCCACCCCTTTCCCTCCAAGAAAAATATGGAGGCGTCGGAGGTTCTCCTCAAATCACTCTCTAATCTAGAAGAAAAAGATCTCGTGATTTTTCTTGTGTCCGGCGGCGGTTCAACGCTTTTGTGCTTGCCCGATGACGGCAATTGGCAACGCGAGTCGCTTATCCTCGGCGCTTTCATGAATTCAGGCGCCCCAATTCAAGACATTAATACTGTACGCAAACATATGTCGCGCGTTCGCGGCGGATTTCTCGCTCGAGCGATGTATCCAGCGCGGGTGATCTCACTTATTTTCAACGACGTGCCGGGAAGCGACGATGTTGGATTCATCGCCTCCGGTCCCACCGTTAAAGATACGACAACCGTGGGTGACGCCCAGGCGATTCTCGATAAGTATAAAATACTCATGGCGTGCAATCTGGATGGGTGCGGACTTCTGGAAACACCAAAAGAAGACAAATATTTTGACCGGGTGAAAAATATCGTGGTTGTTTCGAATAAAACCGCGCTTGATGCCATAAAGCAGGCTGGCGAAAAAAAAGGATATAAAACAGAAGTTATTGATGCAAAAATTGCCGGAGAGGCTCACGACATAGGTCGCAGTATCGCAGATCGGGTAGTAAGCGCCCCACCTCACACTATTCTTCTTTGGGGTGGCGAGACGACTGTTACTGTTCATAAGTCAGGTAAGGGCGGACGACTTCAGGAACTCGCAATCGGAGCGCTCATGACGATCTCGGACGACGTGCTTTTAATGGCAGTAGCCTCTGACGGACGGGACAATACTGATATCGGCGGCGTTTTATGTGATAAAATAGTAAAAGATAAGGCAAGCAAACTCGGTCTTAACCCACAACAAGCTCTGGATGAAAACCAATCGTACCAATTTTGGAAAACGCTTGGAGAATATCTCGATATCGGAGAAACGGGATCAAACGTGTCAGATCTTATTATCGCGCTCAAAGAATAACTATCATTAATGAATATAATGAAATCGCAAAAACATATTTTGAAATTTGAGGAAGTCGGCATTAAAGACGTAGGACTTGTGGGCGGGAAGAATGCGTCTTTGGGTGAAATGATACGGACGCTTAAATCAAAGGGTGTACCGGTGCCGAGCGGATTTGTGGTAACTGCAACGGCATATTATTACTTTTTAGAATCTACCGGCCTTGATAAGTTCATTAAAAAAACGCTCAAGGGCTTGAATACAAAAAATTTAAAAGAGCTGCATCGCTGCGGTTCCGTTATCAGAGCTGCTATCATGCGAACGGAGTTTCCGGAAGATCTGAAGCGGGAGATCGCGGGCGGCTACCGCGAGCTTGAAAAGCGTTACGGAAAAAATGCGGATGTGGCGGTGAGATCAAGCGCGACCGCAGAAGACCTGCCCGGGGCGAGCTTCGCGGGCGAGCAGGAAAGCTATTTGGGAATCCGCGGTACCGAGGAAGTTGAGAAAGCGGTTCGCGCTACGATGGCGTCCTTATTCACCGACCGCGCCATTTCCTATCGCACTGACCGCGGTTTTGATCATATGAAGATCGCATTATCCGCAGGCGTTCAAAAAATGGTGCGCTCCGATCGCGCCTGCTCCGGCGTGATGTTCACACTCGATACCGAATCCGGTTTTCCGAATGTCGTGCTTATCAATGGTTCATGGGGTTTGGGAGAAATGATAGTGAAGGGCGAAGTTACACCGGACGAGTTCTTTGTGTGGAAGGAAGGCCTCAGGCGCAATGTTTTGCATCCTATCATCGAGAAAAAGCTCGGCGTGAAGTTACAGAAAATGATTTATCACGTGGGCAAGGATATACAGCAGACAAAGATCGTGGCCACAAGCCGGAAGGAGCGTACCTCGTTCGTTTTGAGCGACCATGAAGTAGCGAAGCTAGCGCGCTGGGGCTCCATCATCGAAAAGCACTACACCGATCATTATAAGAAGTGGACGCCAATGGATATGGAGTGGGCGAAGGATGGTGTCACGGGCCAACTTTTTATTGTACAGGCCAGACCCGAGACTATCCACGCAGGCCGCGATTTTTCAAAAGTGAAAGAGTATCTGCCGCTTGAGAAGCGCGAGCCGATTGTCTCGGGTGCGTCCGTCGGCTCAAAAATCGCGACTGGCAAGGCGCATGTGATCTTGGACACAAAACACATCCGTGAGTTCAAAAGGGGAGAAGTGCTTGTTACTACGATGACCGATCCCGACTGGGAACCGATCATGAAGATGGCATCGGCGATAGTAACAGACAAAGGCGGCCGCACATCGCATGCCGCGATCGTCTCGCGCGAGCTCGGTATTCCCGCAGTCGTGGGCACAGAAAAAGCAACGCGCACGATAAGAACCGGCGACCCGATTACGGTAGACACAACCGGCAACGCCGGAAACATCTATAGAGGATTCCTCAAATTCAAAGTCGTAGAGCACGACTTAAAAAAGATTCCACGTCCCAAAACGAAAGTGATGGTGAATGTGGCGATCCCCGACTCTGCTTTCGAAACGTCGTTCCTGCCGAACTCAGGTGTCGGTCTCGCGCGCGAGGAATTTATTATCGCATCGAAAATGGGACTTCATCCGCTCGCACTCCTCAACTTGAAAAAACAGAAGCCTGCGGTGCGGAAAGCGATCTCGAAAAAAATGCGCGGTTGGAGCGATCCAAAAAAGTACTATATCGATAACCTTGCCTTCGGGATTGCGAAAATCGGCGCAGCGTTCTATCCGCATCATGTGATCGTGCGGTTTTCCGATTTCAAAACTAATGAATACCGCACGCTCCTCGGCGGCGAAGCGTACGAGCCGAAAGAGGAAAATCCGATGATCGGCTGGCGCGGCGCCTCGAGATACTATGACCCGAAGTTCAAACCGGCATTCATACTTGAAGCCCTGGCCGTGAAAAAAGTACGCGAAGAAATGGGACTTGTAAACGTGATTCCTATGGTGCCGTTCTGCCGCACCGTCGAAGAAGGAATAAAGACACAGGAAGCGATGGCGGAGGCGGGGCTTTTCACGAAGTATACCTTGCGTGGTAAAAGCACCAAGGGCAAGACCGTGACCCCGATCTACGTGATGTGCGAGATCCCGTCGAATGTGCTTCTCGCCGATGAATTCCTCAACATCTTCGACGGTATGTCTATTGGCTCAAACGATCTCACCCAACTTACCTTGGGACTTGATCGCGATTCTGGCATTGTGACTAAAATTGCGAACGAAAATAATACAGCTGTAAAACGTCTCATCGCAGAAGCGATCAAGAAGTGCCGCGCACGCAAGAAATACATCGGCATCTGTGGCCAAGCGCCATCTGATTATCCCGACTTCGCGCTGTTCCTTGTGAAACAAAAAATAGAGAGTATTTCGCTTAATCCGGATACGGTCGTTCGGACAACGATCGCAATCGCGAAACAAGAGAAAAAGCACTAACGCCATGCGCATTGCATTTTTCGAAATCGAAGGCTGGGAAGAAAAAATCATTCGGGATCAATTTCCAAAAGAAAGCGTTTTTATCAGCAAGGACAAAGTGACCTCTCTTTGTCTTCCCGACACGAGAGACTTTGAAATTCTTTCGGTATTCGTCGACTCACGAATAGACAGAGCCGTGCTGGAATGCTTTCCGAATCTGAAACTTATTACGACACGTTCTACTGGATATGATCACGTCGATATTGCGGAATGTAAGAAGAAAGGAATTGCGGTGGCATATGTGCCTGGCTATGGGGATAACACGGTTGCTGAGTTTGCCTTCGGCCTTATTTTGAATCTCACGAGAAAAATCTACCAGGGAATCGGTCAAATCAAAGAGACTGGCTCATTTGCACTCGCAGGACTTCGGGGCGTTGACTTGCAAGGGAAGATAATCGGCATTGTGGGAACTGGAAAGATAGGTAAGGAAATGATAAAAATCGCGAACGGATTCGGCATGAAGATAATTGCATTCGATCCCTATCCAGATGAGAACTTCGCGAAAAAACAGGGGGTCAGATATGTTGACCTTGAAGAGTTGCTCAGTAACGCTGACATAATTTCTCTTCATTGCCCCTACAACGAAAAAACCCGACACCTTATCAATCAAAAGAATATTGATTTCATTAAAAAAGGGGCATATCTCGTAAATACCGCGAGGGGCGGGATTGTAGAAACCCAGGCGCTTATCGACGGACTTGAGAAGGGTGTTTTAGCGGGCGTTGGAATTGATGTAATTGAGGAAGAAGGAGAAACAAAAGATGAGTTGCATTTACTTCGCTTTGGCCATCCCAAAGAAGGGGAGCTCAAAACTATGCTCCAAAATCACATTCTCATGCGTATGCCAAATGTCCTCATTACTCCCCACTGCGCTTTCAATTCGCAGGAGGCGTTAGAACGAATATTGAAAACCACCTCGGATAACATCCTTGGCTTTTTGGACGGAAAGCCGATTAATCTCGCCGCTTAAATGAGACTAGGACATATCACCGTCCGGGAAATCTTCGATTCGCGTGGCAGTTCCACTATTGAAGCATTAGGTAAAGATCGGCGGTTTTGGGCGCAAGTGCCTTCGGGAAAAAGCAGGGGGAGCCGCGAAGCAAAAGTGGCCAATTTCACGCACGCTGTTCGCTCAGTAAAGACAATAGTGAAGCGAATAGGCAAGAGAAATTTTGATTCCGTACGATCGCTCGATAAGGCACTTCTTGAACTCGACGGAACGAAAAACAAGTCGAAGTTAGGAGGGAATGTAACGCTCGCCGTCTCGGTCGCATTCGCGCGGGCGCTTGCGGCAGAATGTCAGCAAGAAGTATGGCAGACCCTGCGCTCCGAATTTTTTCCAAAAAGCGCTTCGGGCAAGTCACCATTGATTTTCTCGAATCTTATCAATGGCGGCGCGCACGCCGACAATAACCTGAACATTCAGGAGTATATGGTGGTCGTGAAACCGGGTGCGTCTATTGCAACAAGTGTAAAAACACTCGTTCGTTTCTACGATGAACTGGCCGAATTTTTGAAGAGAAAAAACAAAATAAGGAATATAGCTCTCGGCGACGAAGGCGGTTACGCTCTCGATTTCAAAAATAATTTTGAGCCCATTATCATTCTCGAGAAACTGATCAGACAGTACCGTCTTGGAAATCAGTTTCTTATTGCACTGGATTCAGCCGCAACCGGTTTTTACAAAGAGGGGGAATATCGTTTCGGCAGTCGGCGGCTTACCTCTCGTGAGCTCGCCTCAGAATATGCGCGATATTTCAAAAATTCAAAACTACTTTTCTCAATTGAAGACCCGTTTGCCGAGAATGATATGGATGGCTTCGCGCTTCTTCGCGAGAAACTGCCTCATGCGTGGATTGTGGGCGACGATCTAACGGTGACAAATCCGTCGCTTATCGAGCGCGCCGCGCGCGAAGGGACGACTAACGCTGTAATTATAAAACCTAATCAGATAGGTACGGTCAGCGAAGCATGCGAAGCGATGCTTATCGCCAAAAAACACAATATGAAAACTATCGTTTCGCATCGTTCTGGTGAAACAGCAGATAATTTCATCATTCACCTTGCAAAAGCGGGAAATGCCGACGGAGTTAAGATTGGAGCACCAATTCGTGAAAGAAATGAAAAGTTCAACGAGCTTATAAGGATTTTTTAAGAGTTCTCATGCCTTATAGAAAGAAACTAATACCTCCCGATTCTAATTGGAAGGTATTAGTTTTGTATCATAAATTCTATCTTCCGAGATCTACAAGAATGCTCCCTCCGCCGAAGATGTTGCCGTTATATTGGAACTGCAGCCCCTTCGCGCTTTTGGGAATCTCAAACCCTACCCAGCCAGTCCGCTTGCTTTTGGCAATTACGGCTCCATCGAGACCGAACCCGGGATTCTCAAGTATTTTATTCGTCACTGCACCGGTGTTTTTCACCCCCGCTACGTCGCAGCCGCTTTCCACATTATAAGAAGGACTGGCGCAAAGAAAAATAGGAACAGCTCCCTCCAAAAATAAATAAGACCGATGACTATCACAAAAGATATGTAGCTGAAAATCACCGCTCGTATACTCCACGTGCTAATACCGACATAAACTAATCCGGCCATGCCGGCAAAAAACAGGATCAACTCGAATTCGATCTTTCGAACAAACTTCCCCAACCTACTTTGTGAATTTGATAGCAACATGTTTGTTTGAGGAGCATAATGCAGCGTTCCCGAAAAATCAATCCGCTGTCAAACCGTTCAAGAGCGGAGCTTCTGAAAATTTTTCATAAGCTCTGTGGTGGTGATTACGGCTACGGTTGTTCCGCTGAGCGTGCCTGGTTGATGGGATGTCGAGGCTCTCGCTTTCGGTGGTGCGGTGATGCGGAGTGGCGGGCCATCGCATTGTTTTTGGTCGGATATCGTTTTGTATTCTGCTATATCACGTTGCACTGACTCTGATCGGAAAGGCAATATTTCGAAGAATAGCATGACCACAAGAACGATTAACATGATCGCCATCACACCGATAGCCACAGCCCATTCTCCTAAAGTTTGTAACGCATTTTTGAATCGCATGCCCGTATTGTAACAACGATAATTATCTTAATTCCAGCGATGTCTCCGGGAAAACTTCCTTTATCTTCGCCTCGTATTCTTCGATAATCTTTGGATCTGGTTCGATCCAGCTGACGTCAATCAAGGGGTTATTCTCAAAAGGTGTCGGTTCCCGTTGCCGAAGTATCCAATTCTTTTTTGTTTTTGCCGACGCATCGTCGGTGTTCGTCGCGACGCGCACCGCATTGTTATGACTGTCGATATGATCGCGCAGGGCGGCCAGTTTGTTCACTACATTGTCCGTCATGTCCGTCTCGTAGATGGGGGTCAGTTTTTTGAATACTCGCTCGAATCCAAGTAAGGTCGCGTAGCCATCAATGATCGCCTGCCGCCGATCGGAGAATATCTCCGCCGTGTGGCTGTCCTTGAATTTCAGGAACGGTTTTCCGTCCTTCTTGAATTCCTCAAAAAGTGTTTGCGATTTCGTGATACTCGAGAGAATCCCCACGCTCATGCCGTATCGGCTGAAAGCCGCGGGTTCGCCGTCACCCGTCGTGTCGCAGATGAGGAGCTCTTGGTCGAGGTGCTCGCCCTTGTGCTCGGCGTCGCTCGTGGCGTAGACGAGGCCGAGATTGGGCTCATAGGTGTCGGTCCGCTTTTTGAAGTCGTTCACAAACTCGTAATTGCCGCTGAACGCGTAGAGGCTCTCGCCGGTGATCACCTTTTCACTGAAGGTCTCGAATGCCCTTTTTTCGTCGAGCTCTCCCTTTACACTCGGCTCGAGATGGAAATCTTCGAGCATTGCTTGCGCCGTGGCGAATTCGCTGTCGTACAAATTTTTGCTCCATAGCTTCTCTTTTCTCCCTTCGGCTTCGCTCCGGTCCCTGAAAGCCAGCTCGCCTGAGGCGATATGTTTGCGCAGGATTCGCCGGGCTTTCACCTTGCTTGCGAACCAGCGTTTCAAGAGATCTGCGTTGTCACTCAACGCGAGAGGCGTGTAATCTCCGATGAGGTCTTGATCGAGCCAGCGGAGGAGGCCCTCGCGGAGCATGGCTTTGATATTCGTATGGTGCTCGTCGGAGTACTGCCGCATCGCTTTCTCGACGGCTTCGTAAAAGTTTTCATCCTCGTCATCCGATTCTTGGTTTTTGCTTGCCGGTTTGCCCGCGATTTCAACCCCGTGGCTTTTGAGAAATTTCCGCGCCACCTCAACGAGCGGGATGCAGGCGAAATAATGGAAGAGCTGGTACTCCTTGGCAAAACGGTTGTAGCTTTGCTCGGCCACGAGTTCGGCGAGTTTTTCCTTCGCTTCGTCGCTCAATTCTTTTTTCCCTCCGTAAAGGTGGGCGATGATTTCTTCCTGGTCGAGGTATTGATGGTCGAATTCAATATCTTCATAGAGCTCGCGCATGCGTTTCCGATCATCCTCGCTCAACAGCTCGAACGCAAACTGGTACACGGCGTAATCGAAATCGAGGCCTTCTTCCAGCTTTACCTTTTTCTGCCTTTGCGTGATTTCGATTGCTTCCTCGATCGTCACTTTTTTGATGCGCTTGAGCGTATCGATGGAGATGCCCGCCTGCCGGTCGGCAGGATAGAACAGAAGCCCTAAGATGATGGGAAGCTGCGCGAGATACGACACCTGGGCGTCCTTGTAGTAGAGTTCGGCCATAATATTCATTTTGCCGGAGAGCTGCCACCCATCGTTCAGCCGATTCCATTCGCGGGCCTCTTCATTGTTTTTTGCCCGCCAGTTTACGAGCGCTTCTTTGTCGGCTTCGGTCAACACGCTTTTGCCGGTCTTCGCCTTCTCTATATCGCTGTGGACGAGAAGTAAATATTTCTCCCTCGGCGTGAGGTCGCTTCGTCCCAACATGTTCGATATGCTTTTCATGATAATTTGTGTGTTCTCTATTTTCTCTTCTTCAGCGCCTGCTCAAGGAATTCGACCCGTGCCTTGAGATCCGCGACCTCGGCGACCTTGGCAAACGCGAGCGCGAGGCGCGCTACGGCGGTCGCCCGGCGCACGGTCGTCTTTCTCTGGGCCACCTCCTCCAAAGTCTCGGAAAGGATGGCCGCCGCCTCGTCTATGGTCAAAATCTTTTTGATATGTTCGTTATCCATTGTTTTGTAGTTACATGCCCTCCACAATTTCCATCCACGCCTTGACCTCTGCCGCCCGCCCGGTCTTCGTCGCTTCGCGGTAGAGCGCCGATACGACGTTTGGGGTGAGCCGTTTCGCCCAGAGGTGGATGGTCTTCATGAGGCCGCCCGACTCCTCGATCTTTTTATTCCACTCGCTCAAGGTCCCCAAGTCCTTGATTCCGAAACGCTCCGCGAACTCGGTCTGGTTTTTGATGTCGAGAAGCGACATGGCAAGTTCGTCATCGATGCCGAGCTTCTCAATGACGTGCCGCGGCTGACCCCGCAAAATCGATGGCATCGACCGCCACAGGACGTACGATTCGAATTCCCGCTTTTTGTAGATGCTCGGGGCTCGAGTGCTTTCATTGTCTTCGTCTCTGCTCATGTGATTTCATCGGCCTTTTTTCCGGTAAGTTTCTGCCAGCGGTCGACGATCGTTCGACAGTACCCTTCGTCGCGTTCCATCATGAAGCACCTTCGACCAAGATGCTCGCAAGCGATGAGCGTTGAACCTGAGCCGCCGAAGGGGTCAAGCACGATATCCCCCGGCAGGTTTCCGTGATAGATGAGCCGCCGCAAGAGGGCGGGCGGCTTCATCGTCGGATGGAGTGCGCTCTTCTGGGGCCTGGGATAGAAGAGGGCGGTCTTGTCCTTCTGGCCAAAGAATTTGTGCGTACCGTACCAGCCATAAAGGATGAGTTCGTGCTGGGGATGGTAATCCTTGCGGCCAACGACGAAGCGATCCTTGAGCCAGACGAGCAAGGCCGATTTCGTGAATCCTGCGTCGTGCAGGGCATTCAAGAACTCCCGGAGCTTCGTGTCGCCGTTAAAAATATAAAAAGAATTTTTTGGAGCAAGATGCGGGCGAATGCTCTTGAGCCAGCGCATCGAAAAGTCGTAGTAATCCTCTTCGGGGGAATCGCCCGCGATCGCCGAAAATTTTTTGCCACTGTTCCCTTTATGGATGGCCGCGAGAAATTCCTGTTTGCCTTCGACGTAGCCCACGCCATACGGCGGGTCGGACAAAAGGAGAGTTGCCTTTTCGTCTCCCATGAGTCGGGCAACATCTTCTGCGTTTGTTGCGTCACCCAAAAGAAGGCGGTGGTTGCCCAGCTTCCAGAGCGTTGTATTTTTGGTTTCAGTTAAGACGTTTGGCATGGTTTCCGGTAAAGTGTTCCCAGCGGCGGATGATGAGGTCGCAGAAGGTCGGGTCGAGTTCGGCGAGGAACGCCCGACGCTTCAGCTGCTCGGCGGCAATCATGGTACTGCCCGACCCGCCGAAAAGATCAAGAATGATCTCACCCGGCGAACTGCACCGCTTGAGCGGCTTCTCGCAGAGTGTGATCGGCTTCTGCGTGGGGTGCTCGTAGTCGGTCGTCGCGTCGCGCTTCACGAGCCAGAGCTGGACGATTGACATGATATCGTCGTAGAGGCCGATGGAATTTACTTCCTTGTTCATAATTTCGGAAACATTTTT
>JBGPMO010000001.1:0-23434 GCA_041487075.1 Minisyncoccia bacterium | reverse complement strand
AGACGGCCTCATCGTCTAATGGCTAGGACGGCGCCCTTTCACGGCGCAAATCGGGGTTCGATTCCCCGTGGGAGCACATGCTCGATGATATTAAAAACTTAAAACAAGAAATTCGGAAACGCGATCATCGGATTTTAGAGTTGGAGGAACTTGTGACCACGGATCCGATGACCAGGCTTTTAAACCGGCGCGGCTTTATGGAGCTCGCGAAAAAGATTGCAGGCGATGTTCGTTGGTTCAAATCAAATCCTCGGGCGAAGCGCGAACACTATATCGTTGATTCGTTAACCATCCTTTTTTGCGATATCGATAATTTTAAAACGATTAACGACTCCTTTGGGCACGAGGTGGGGGACCAGATTCTAAAGTTTATAGGCACCATTATTGCGGAGAAAGTGCGTGCGTCTGATTTTGTCGCGCGGTTCGGCGGGGAGGAGATAGTGGCAGCTCTCGTTGGCGCAGATGAGAAAGACGGCGCACAGAAAGCGGAAGAGATTCGGCGAGCGATTAAAAGCCGCGTGAAAATCCCAAAAAATCCGAAGCACGAAGTAACGATTTCTATTGGTGTTGCAGAGTTCGATGGCGAGGTTACCCTCGATCAACTTATCAAGCAGGCGGATACAGCGATGTATCAGGCGAAGAAAAACGGGAGGGACAAAGTGGTAAAGGCGAGCGAGTTACGGTAGACTTTCGCGGATGAAAATTCTTGCGATTGAAACGAGTTGTGATGAAACAGCGATGGCGTTTGTTGAGGCGACGGGCGTGCTGAAACACCCGCGTTTTAAGGTGCTCGAAAATATTGTTTCGTCGCAGATAAAAATTCACCGCCCGTTTGGCGGCGTGGTGCCGAATTTGGCAAAGCGGGAACACATCAAGAATCTCCCAAAGATTTTCAAAACACTAGTCGCTCGTCGCAAATCACTCGCCCCCGATTTCATCACGGTGACCGTGGGTCCTGGCCTCGAGCCGGCACTCTGGGCTGGGATTGAGTTTGCAAAAGCGCTGCATACAAATGTACAAAGCGCGAATCGCAAAGCGCGAATCGCTTTAATCGGGGCGAATCATATGGAAGGGCACCTCTATTCCAACTGGTTGAGTCCAGTTGGCATAAAATCCAAAGCTCAAATTCCAAATGCCAAAAGTTTCCCCGCAATTGCGTTGGTGGTGAGCGGCGGGCACACCATTCTTTTGAAAATGGGTTCGCTCACGAAATGGAAAAAGCTCGGCGAGACGCGTGACGATGCCGCGGGGGAAGCATTCGATAAAGTCGCAAAAATGATGGGGTTGCCGTATCCGGGCGGGCCGGAGATTCAAAAACTCGCAGAGAAAGGCAATCCGAACGCGATTCCATTTCCAAGGCCAATGCTGAAGGCGGCAAAGCCGCCGAAAGTCCTGAGCGGAGCGAAGGATTACCGTTTTGACTACGAATTTAGTTTTTCGGGACTTAAAACTTCTGTCCTTTATTATTTACGTGATAATCCGAAAGCTAAAAAAGCTGATGTTGCAGCATCATTTCAGCAAGCCGTATTAGACGTGCTTATTGGAAAAACTATACGCGCCGCGCGCGAGTTCGGCGCAAAATCGATTTTGCTTTCCGGTGGAGTGGCAGCGAATAAGGCGCTCCGGGAGAGTTTAGCGTTTAGCGCTAAGCGCTTAGCGATTAGCTTTTTCGTTCCTCCCTTCGAGTACAATACCGATAATGCGGTTATGATTGCGGTTGCAGCATATATACGATTACTTGCAAAGAAAAAACCATATCAGCTTACCGCGCAGTCGAATTTGAATTTGTAAAAAGGCATCGCAAATAGACCTAGTTGACGAGTCTTATAAACCATGTAGGGTATCTATACTGCCAAATGGTTTGGCAATTCCTGCCGCGGAGTTCGCGGTTGTAAGCTCTTTTCTAATAAGGAGAATACCGTGCCTGTTACTCCGATGTTTGATCGGTGGAGTTGGTTTTGGGAATCGCTTTTGGGCATCCAAACCTACGGCAATCCAAGTGTGCTCTTTGTTCCTCTCGAGAAGCGATACAACGAACATCATCGTCGTTATCACAACTTTGAACACATCGCACGTTGCCTCGATCTTTTCCATGGATTCCACAGGGAACACCATCTCTTAAAAAGAGATCGACTTCTGATCGAGATGGCGATTTGGTATCACGATGCAGTGTACGATATTCGTGCCAAAGACAATGAAGAACGAAGCGCCGAACTCGTTGTAGAGGACGGTCGGAGTATCTTTCTGTCAGAAGATTTTCTTGCCGATGTGAAGCGGCTCGTTCTCACGACAAAGCATGTCGGCATACCTGAAAGGCAAGATGAACAGATTCTTTGCGACATCGACCTTGCGGGTCTTGGCCAGCCGTGGGAGGAGTTCAGGCGTGACGGCAAAGACATCCGCGAAGAGTATCGCACAGTGGTGCCGGCCGATGCTGAATTCAATGCAGGGCGCGCGGCATTCCTTGGCCGTTTCCTCGGTCGCCCACATATCTATCAGACCTCGTACTTTCAAGCAAAGTATGAGGATCAGGCAGTCAAGAACATCACGCGCCTCATTTCTTTTCAGGGCGAACCCACCCGCAGCGCATAGCGCTGCGGGTGTTTTCTTTTCAAAACTCGAGTTTTTAAGATAGGATTAGGGATACTTCATATGTCCGAACTCGCAAAAACCTACGACCCAAAACAAGTGGAAGAGAAGATCTACCGGCGTTGGGAGGAGTCGGGGTTTTTTAATCCAGAAAAGTTACCCGGTAAACGAAAGAAAAATTTCGTTACCACGATTGCGCCGCCGAACATCACGGGCGAACTCCACATGGGGCACGCGCTCGAATATACCCTACAAGATGTCATGGTGCGGATGAAGCGGATGCAAGGGTTTCGCGTGCTCTGGCTTCCGGGCATTGATCACGCCGGCATTGCCGCGCAGAACGTGGTTGAAAAACAGCTCGTGAAAGAAGGGACCACCCGGCAGGCATTGGGTCGGGAGAAATTTCTCGAGCGCATGTGGGCGTGGAAAGAAAAGTACAGCGGCATTATTTTGGAACAGTTTAAAAAACTCGGCATTTCGCTTGATTGGTCGCGGACGCGTTTTACGATGGATTCGCCGTATCAAAAGGCAGTTGAGGCCGCGTTCCGCCATTACTATAAGAAAGGATGGATTTATCGCGGAGAGCGGGTGGTGAACTGGTGCGTGCGTTGTGCAACTTCGATCTCTGACCTTGAGGTCAATTATGTTCCCGAGAAAACAAAGCTTTACTATATTACGTATGGGCCTTTTACGCTTGCGACGGTGCGGCCAGAGACAAAGGTGGGTGACACCGCGTTAGCGGTGCACCCGGGCGACAAGCGGTATGCAAAATATGTTGGGAAGGATTTAGAAATCGAATCGGTAGACAACGGAATTCCGCGTGAGCAGCCGGCGCAGGCGAAGAAAATAAAAATACGAGTTGTGGCAGATGATGCGGTAGACCCGGCATTTGGCACGGGCATTATTAAGGTGACGCCAGCACACGACCTTACCGACTTTGAGATCGGCACGCGCCACCAATTACCATCGCTGAAAGTTATTGATGAGCACGGCCGCATGCATGAAAACGCCGGCAAGCGGTATGCCGGGATGAACGTGCTTGAAGCACGTAACAAAATCGTCAAAGATTTGACCGAGCTTCACCTTATCAAAAAACAGGAGGACTACGAGCACAACATCGCGCGCTGTGAGCGGTGTAATTCAGTTATCGAACCGTTGCCTTCACAGCAGTGGTTTTTAAAAATGCACGAGCTTGCAAAGCTTGCGCTCAATGCTTCGGAGAAAGGAGCGGTGGTGTTTCATCCGGAGCGGTGGCGCGGGCCTTTTGAAGAGTGGCTTAAAAATATCCGTGACTGGAATATCTCCCGTCAGCTTTGGTGGGGACACAAAATTCCGATTGAGGGAGAGACTGACGTGTTGGATACCTGGTTTTCTTCCGCGCTGTGGCCGTTTGCGACGCTTGGGTGGCCTCAAAAAACTCCTGATTATGAACATTATTATCCGACCTCGATGATTACTTCGAGCCGCGACATTCTTTATCTCTGGATTGCGCGGATGATATTCTCTGGGCGAGAGCTGACCGGCCAAGTTCCTTTCAAAGATATTTTTATCCACGCAACCGTGCTTACCAAAGAGGGAAAGCGGATGTCAAAATCTCTTGGCACGGGCGTGAATCCGTTGAATCTCATCGAAAAATACGGCACGGATGCGCTTCGTTTTGGGCTGCTCTGGCAGGCAATGGGCGGGCAGGACATACATTTTGCCGAGGAGCATATTGTGGCCGGCAAAAAGTTCGCGAACAAGGTATGGAATATCGCCCGGTTTACTAGTTTGAAGATCGGCGCGTACGCGGAGCACGCGGGAGCGGAGGATTCGCTCGGCAAAGAGGATAGCGCGATACTCGCGAAACTTGCGGAAGTGAGAAAGGCGGTCAATGCCTGCATTGAGAGTTATGAATTCGGCAAGGCACTCCACGAACTCTATGAATTTATTTGGCACGAGTTTGCCGACCGTTATATTGAATCCGTAAAGGAGCGGGAGGATGAGGCGGCGAAGAAAGTGTTATATACTGTTTTAGTAGATTCATTAAAACTCCTCCATCCGTTTATGCCGTTTGTGACGGAAGAGATTTACCAGAAACTGCCTGGGCAGGACGGAAAGATGCTTATGGTTGAATCGTGGTGAGGATTACGCGGCGTTATGTCGTTTACTATTTTCATTGTATTGATTGTGGTACTCGGGCTGATTCCCAGTTTTGCCTGGCTTATTTTTTATCTGCATGAAGATTTTAAGCATCCTCAGCCAAAGAAGCTCATTTTAACCGCGTTTCTCATCGGGGCAGCGGTGACCTTTTTGGTGTTGCCGGTTGAAATTACGTTCAATAATCAATTCGCTGCGATTGGCGTTGCCGCGAACAGCCTCCGTTCGTTTATGGGGCTCGCGGCAATCGAAGAGGTTTTTAAATTTTTCGCCGCTTACTTTTTCATTCACAAGCTTCGTCAATTTGATGAGCCGCTTGATGCGATGATTTATCCGATCACGGTTTCCCTTGGGTTTGCGGCAGTTGAGAATATCTCAACGCTCTTTCAGGTTGCTCATGGGACTATTTTTAGCATTTCGATTATCGAATCATTGGCGCTTCGATTCGCTGGTGCAACGTTACTGCATACGCTTGCCTCCGGCATCGCCGGTTATTACTGGGGGTGGACGTTTTTTCATCCGCGGCGCCAGTGGCTGCTTATTTTTTCTGGCTTGGGGGTTGCCACACTGTTGCACGCGATTTTCAACTACCTTATAATTACAACAGGTCCGGCAGGATTTGCGATCGTGTTTGTAGTGCTTATCGCCTTTTTCCTGCTTTCTGATTTTGAAAAGTTTAGAAAAGTCGACGTAAAATCAGTCATAGCGACCTAGCGACCTAGCGACCCTTCGGCAAGCTCAGAGTAGGCGAGCGATGAGATATTAGATTATGGAAGAAGAAAAGAAATTTTTTGAAAATTTAGCCGAGGGCATAAAAGTGGACGATCTTCACGTGGAGCCAAATGCGCCAATCAGCTCTGGGCCAGAAGGAGTATTGGCGCGTGCAAGCGCGCTCGCTTCGCGCCGCAAAGAGGAGGTTATTGAAGAAGCGAGTGATGAAGGTCAGCTCGCGATTGACGTCTATCAGACCCCCACCGACATTATTGTTGAGTCGCCGCTTGCCGGCGTAAAGCCGGAAGACATTGATGTTTCAATCACGCCGGAGAGTGTCACCGTGAAAGGCCGGCGCGAGCGTGAGCGGCATGTGAAGACGGAAGATTATGTGTATCAAGAATGTTATTGGGGCAAATTTTCCCGTTCGGTGGTGTTGCCGCACGAGGTGGATGCAGATGCCGCTGAAGCATCTATAAAAAATGGTGTGCTCACCATTAAAATTCCAAAAATCAATCGCTCGAAATCGAAAAAATTGAAAGTGAAGGCGGAATAGCCACTGGAGTTTAGCCACTCGTGAATGGATGATTAAGAAGACAGCGCCCGCGGAGACGCTGTTTTCTTTTAACAGTGAATTTCGTTAGACTGAAGTGAATGAAGTTTTCGATTCCGGAAGAAGTGCAAGCAATAGGCAAAACGCTTATAGGAGCGGGTTTTGAGGCGTATCTGGTCGGCGGTTGCGTGCGGGATCTTTTGCTTGATGTTACGCCCAAGGATTGGGACATTGCGACAAACGCAAAACCAGAGGAAGTTCAGAAACTTTTTCCGGATTCCGTGTATGAGAATAAATTTGGGACAGTATTAGTGAAGATACCAGCAATTAACAACCAACAACTAACAACTGGAATCGTGGAGGTCACCACGTACCGACTGGAGGGAAAATATACGGATAAGCGGCATCCTGATGAAGTGAAGTTTGCAAAAACCATCGAAGAAGACCTCTCCCGCCGCGATTTCACCGTGAACGCGATGGCATTAGCATTGCAAAGCGCAAAGCGTGTAGCGCAAAGTATCAGCGATTCGCGATTAGCGATTAGCGATTCGTTCGTCGATCCTTTCGGCGGCCAGAAGGATCTGAAAGAGAAACTCATTTGCGCGGTCGGTGACCCAAAAGCTCGTTTTAATGAAGACGCGCTTCGGCTCTTGCGGGCCGTGCGGTTTGCAGCACAACTCGGGTTTGTTATTGAAGAAAAAACCGCTCTTATCATTAAACAAGAATCCGGACTCATTGAATTTGTTTCTAAAGAACGGATTCACGACTAATTTTCGAAGCTTGTGATGACGTATGATGCGGTTCGGGGCGTTGAGCTCCTCCGCGAGTTCGGGCTCTTGAAACATATTGTGCCGGAGATTTTGGAAGGCGTGGGCGTGGGCCAAAACAAACATCACATCTATACGGTCTACGAGCATAATCTGAAATCATTTGAATATGCGGTGAAAAAGAATTTTCCGCTCGATCTCCGGCTTGCTTCCCTCTTCCATGATGTCGGAAAACCAAAGAGCAAACGCGGCGAGGGGTCAGACTCGACGTTTTACGGCCACCAGGTCGTGGGGGAGCAGATGGTGTTACATATTATGGATCGGTTGCGGTTTTCGAAAGACTTGACCGAGAAAGTGGCGCTCCTCGTGCGTGAGCACATGTTTGTCTACGATCCTGATACCGTAACGCTCGCGGGTGTCCGGCGGCTCATCGCGCGCGTGGGCAAAGAAAACGTGGACGACCTGATAAAATTGCGGGAAGCAGACCGTATTGGCTCGGGCGTGCCCAAAGCCCAGCCGTATCGCCTGCGCTACTTACAAGCCATGATTGAAAAGGTGCAAAAAGATCCCGTGCACCCGAAAATGCTGAAAATCAAAGGCGAGGCGGTTATGGAGATTTTAAAAATTGAGCCCGGACCGCGTGTGGGCAAAATTCTCGCCGTGCTGTTAGACGAAGTATTAGAAGATCCGGCAGGCAACGAGGTCGAGATTTTAAAGAAGCGGGTGGCCGAGCTTGGTGAGTTTTCGGATAAAGAACTTGATACACTATCAGAGAAGGCGAAAAAATCTGCGGAAGCCGCACAGAAGAGAATTGATGATGAAATAAAAAGCAAATATTCAGTTTAGACCTATGCTGAAATTTTTTAAGAAAATCGAAGCCGCGTTTCGCCGCTATTTAAGCCACAAGCCGCTCCTCTACGCGCTCGTGGGTGGAGTCGGGGTAGTGCTCTTTTGGCGGGGAGTGTGGCACTCGGCAGATGCCTATGGAGTCGGGAATATTGCCTCCATGCTCCTCGGTATTCTTTTTCTCTTACCAACCGGGCTCTTGGTTTCCGTTTTTATCGGTGACCACGTTATTATTTCTGGCTTAAAGGGAGAAAAAAAGATTACCGAAGAAACCGAGAAAGAAATTAAACGCGAAGAAAGCCTGTTAGGCGAAGAACATTGGGAAACAGAAGAAATACTCCGCCGGCTCGATCGGATTGAGCATCAATTAGAGGAAGAGGGGAAGGAAAAAAATAAGAAGTAGAGAAAGGAAGAGATGAAGCGATGAGGAATTTTTTAAATGCATTTTTCGGGGGAGAGAAATTCTGGCGGTTTATGGCGAATTTTTGGACGATCGTTGCGATCACGGTTATTATTGTAAATTTTATAAGTCATAATCGGTATGAAAATTTATTCCAGCCCACGAGCGTTATCTATGCGGCGGTTTTAAGCTTGTATGTCGGCACGAAAGAATTTGAACGGTGGTATCAATTATACGAAGGTCGGCATCCGGGCGAATGGTTTGTCATGCTTTGGACCGCGGTGATGCTCTCGCTCGTGCTCGCATCTTTTATTTTAGGCGGCGACTATAAAGTTTCATCGGAAACTGTGGCAAACTATATTGTGGTAATCTCTATTTACGCGGTGACCCAGCAGTCAAAGCGTCTGTATAAGAAAAAGAGAGGGGTGAGATAAGAGTGGGAAATTTACAAACTTTGTTTGTAGTAGTAGATTTATCTATACCTCGAAAGGCGAGGTATAAGAAAGCTTTAGCGAAAACGGGCTGTTCATCGTAGCTTGAGTAGAGACGGGGTGTAGTATACCGGCAGTACGTACGCTTCGGGTGCGTAAAGACAGGGTTCAATTCCCTGCACCCCGACAGAACATTAAATAAATTATGTACAGGGGATTGAACGGGAAAGGGGGTCGGGGAAACGGAAGTTTCCCCGAGGCGCAAACATTAAAACCGCTCGGTTTTAAAGAGGAGCGGAGCGACGAGTGAAATTCCCTGCACCTCGACATGAAAAAAAAGATTTTAAATCAATCGCCAATTTTATTTATGAGACGGGGATCCTCGCGAAAACGCCGCGATCGACGATGAAGAAAAAAGTAACCTCATGGGGCAAAGTTGCTGATTGGTACGATGAACTTCTTCAAAAAGAAGACGGCACGTACCAAAAAGAACTTATCTTGCCGAATCTCCTCCGACTTTTAGAACTTAAGAAAGGTGAAGCCGTGCTTGATCTTGCGTGCGGACAGGGATTTTTCAGCCGTGAGTTCGCCCGTGCGGGCGCGAACGTGACCGGCGTTGATATTTCAACAGAGCTTATTACAATCGCGAAGACAAAATCGCCCAAAGGGATTATGTATCATGTTGCCTCGGCGGATAATTTGAGTTCTCTTCGTAGTCATAGTTTTGATAAGGCGGTTATTGTGTTAGCGTTCCAAAATATCGAAAATGTGCAGGGAACTCTTGTCGAATGCCGAAGGGTATTACAGGAGCATGGCAAAATCTTTATTGTTTTGAATCATCCGGCATTTCGAATTCCTAAAGCATCAAGCTGGGGCTTCGATGAAAAGCTAAAAGTGCAGTACCGCCGTATTGATAGTTATATTTCTGAATCCCAAGAGCGAATTCAAATGCATCCCTCGGTCCGGGCGACAGATGATTATACGCTTTCTTTCCATCGGCCGCTTCAATTTTATTTCAAAGCATTTATAAAAGCTGGTTTTGCGGTGACACGGCTTGAAGAATGGAATTCGCACAAAGAGAGCGAAGCGGGCCCGCGCGCCGCAACCGAGAATCGCGCAAGAAAAGAGATACCGCTGTTTCTTTTTATTGAAGCTCGTAACGGAAAGATTTGACTCTTTCACTAATCTCGATTATAAGGTAATGAGTTCTCTTGAGATTGAGAGATTTAATTCCTAAACCCTTACGAGGTTAGAGCGGTGAAGAAACTTGATAAAGCAGAGCGTGCACTCCGACAACTTTTCAATAGGACGTTTGCTATTCTTATCCAGCTGAATAGTACGGAGATAGAGAAAGGCTGGGTGAGACTCGATGAGTCTGCGCTCCGTGCGTATCTTCGGGGAGTTGCAACGGCGATTGCGACCGAATGGGCTTATTTTCCAACGGATAATGATCTTAAGGTTATTATCGAGCGCGCGAAAGAGCTTCAGCGGGCAGTCGATGCTAACTACGATATGCTGCGCCTTATACTTATCGCACGTCTCCGGACAGCGACTCCTATCAAAGAAAAAGAACAAAAACTCATCCATCTTCTCGAAGGGCTCCGGAGAAGCTCTTCGTGAGAGACTGTATGAATTTCATTTCCCCCCGCCATGCCACGGCGGGGTTTTCATTGATTCGTGACCTCGTTCGTAGTAGCGTGGGAATATAGATTTATGAACAAGTTTTATATTTCAACAACGATTCCTTATATAAATGGCGATCCCCACATCGGCCATGCGCTGGAGTTTGTCGAGGCAGATGTGATTGCCCGCTATCGCCGCGTGAAAGGCGATGACGTCTTTTTTTTGACGGGCACGGACGAGAATAGTTTAAAAAATATTCAGGCGGCGGAGAAAGCCGGAGTTCCCGTGCGCGAATTTGTGGATGAGTATGCAAAGCGGTTTCGAGAACTCGTAAAAGCGCTCACTATTTCAAACGATGATTTTATCCGCACGACCGAGGAACGGCATATCCGCGGCGCGCAAAAGTTGTGGGAGGCATGCGCAAAGGCAGGGGACATTTATAAAAAGCAATATCGCGGGCTCTATTGCGTTGGGTGCGAGCTTTTTTATCTTGAAAAAGATTTGGCAAACGGCCTGTGCCCGGAGCATAAGACAAAGCCGGAATTAATTGAGGAAGAAAACTATTTTTTTAAACTCTCGAGATACGGGGAAAAGATTGGCAAGTTTATCGAGTCCGGTGCGTTACAGATTATTCCGGAGAAGCGGAAAGCAGAGATGCTCACGTTTGTGCGTGAAGGACTGGAGGATTTCAGTATTTCCCGTTCGAACGCACGGGCAAAGCATTGGGGCGTATCAGTCCCGGGGGATTCAAGCCAGAAAATGTATGTCTGGTTTGATGCGCTTTCGAATTATGTGAATGCCGTTGGTTACGCGGATGACGAGCCGCGCTTTAAAAGCTGGTGGACTGAAAATCCCGAAATCGTGCATGTCTTAGGTAAAGGCGTTGCGCGATTCCATGCGCTCTATTGGCCCGGGATGCTCCTTTCTGCCGGGCTTCGATTACCCACGGAGCTTTTTATTCACGGATATATCACACTTAATGGCGAAAAGATTTCAAAATCATTTGGGAATGTGGTGAATCCAACGGACTTGGTAAAAAAATATGGCACGGATGCCGTGCGGTACTTTTTGCTCCGCGGGGTTTCCGCGTACGAAGATGGGGATTTTTCCGAGGATCGGTTTAAAGAAATCTATAATGCTGATCTCGCAAACGGGATTGGAAATTTGGTGCAACGCGTGACCACGCTTGGAGAAAAAGCTAAGTTCACCGATATTCGGGTTGCAACCGGAAAATTCGAGACCGATGTAGAGCGTGTTAAAAAAGAAGTAAGGGAGAGTTTAGAACGCTACGAATTCCACCGCGCGATCGAGCACATCTGGGAATTAGTTTCCTTGGCAGACAAATACGTCAATGAAACCAAAGTGTGGGGAAAAGATGGTGAAGAACAAAAAAAGATTCTCGCGGACCTTACGTCTGTTATTTTAAATATCGCAAACTTACTTGATCTTTTTTTGCCGAAAACGGCAGAGAAAATTTTGAAACGTTTTGGACTTACGATTGCCGAGATTCGAAGTCCTAAAGTTAGTTCGCTCTATATCAAAAAAGGTGAACCACTGTTTCAGAGGCTGGTATAGTGGCTAGTGGCTACCTCACTCGGTCACTGTCACGGTTCCTACGAGGTCTGGGGAAAGGTGGTCGTGCATTCTCCAGACACCTGCCTTGTCGAACGTGAACGACCATGACTCGCCGGCTGGAATGCCGCGTTTCGGATCAAATTCGGGATAGATCAAGTGCGTGGGGTGGATGTTTGAGGCGGGCCAGTGGGGTTCTGTGCCAACATTCTTAAAGGTTACCGTCACACATCTTTTAATGGTAATTTTATCTGGCGTAAAGCCACTGCTATTCATTTCAATCGTTACCGCCGGCTCACTCCCGGGCGGACACGCAGTCGTTTTCACGCGCGATCCCACATACACCGCACCGATAATGACAAAAATGACTACAATGGCGCCAATAAGATATTTTTTCATACGATTTATTATATCAGATTATAGGGAAAATTTATAATGAGCGGACTTCAACGGCGATGCGGCTGCCATCGGGAAGAATGTTGGCAATAGTAAGATACGGGTAACGCGATCGCATGGCAGACTCTATCGCACTCCAGACTTCGTGGGAAGTGAAGAGTGTGAACGGCGGATGAAGCGTTTCAGAGAGAAAAGAATCAGGCGGAATAATTTTTGCCGTCTGATGCGGCGGCACAAAAAATCCGAGCCAGGTTTGCCATTGAGACGTTTCGCCCCAGCTGTAGTAGGGATGGTTTTTGTCGGCGAGAAGATAGAAGGTGTATGCATTTATATCATGGCGCGCTTCAACGTACCGAGCTGTGCCGCCGATATCGTTGCCTGCGGTAAAACCTTTTTGGACATAATCCCCATAGATGCCGAGGTTTACAAGTGCAATGACGAGAGCAACGATGATGGCAAGGCCGCCTCCGGCATACCGAGAAAATCGGTTGAGCACTTGTGTCCCCTGGCGGATGCTTTCGAGCACAA
This sequence comes from Minisyncoccia bacterium, assembly GCA_041487075.1. Lineage (GTDB taxonomy): Bacteria > Patescibacteriota > Minisyncoccia > UBA6257 > 1-14-0-10-40-38 > JBGPMO01. The sequence continues at coordinate 10,879 of JBGPMO010000001.1, read as the reverse complement.
GCGCACCCGCAAAAGGAATAACAATCAAAAAACGCGTGAAGTTAGGATTCTTTGTGGTAAGAAAGGCAAAGAATAAGAAAATAAAAGAAAAGCCAACGAGAATGAGCGCGCTCTCCGGAGTTTTCCGCAGGCGAAAAAGGATAAAGATAAAACCGATCCAGACCAATATCCCGGTTACGGGGTCGACAAACCCATGACCCGGGTTCAGATACTCATAGCCAAAATCATGGAGGTTGTTATTGAACACCGTGAGCCCTTGCTTGATATTAATGAGCATTCCCTCGCGCACCGTTTTTGCGCCTACCCAAGTTCGCTCAAGCTCGCGCGCTTCCGGGAACAGTAGGATTTGGTGCTCCGCATAGCGGGAAGGATCTCCTGGCGCGCGTATGGTTGCGATTGCAAGGGGGCCTACTGCCATCATAAATCCGAGCAGTGCAATAACTCCTTGCATCAGCGTATGGCGAGCCGGAATCTTTTTTCGGTACCCTACGAGCGCGCAGAGGAGAAACAGCGCCCATATAAAAATAATTATCCTTCCGGGGAAATAATGATAAAAGGCAAGCCCTGCAATGGCGCCACCAAAGAAGGTTTCAAAGCGGGAGCTTTTTTTGTATCCGCGCACCAGAAGCGTGAGCGCGATTATTTCGTGCAAAAGCGCTCCGTTGCTGTTCATTGCCATGCGGCTTAAGGCGAGTAACGCGTGATGCGATCCCACGAGTATGCCTCCGACAAAGGAAAGGAGCGGTTTAAAAAAGAGGCGGAAGAAAAAATATGAGGCGAGTATGATAAGCATTCCCCCCCCTGCGCTTACGAGGCGCATCGTGGCAAGCGTCACTCCGCCGAGCGCTCTGCCAAGAATGCCGCGCGAGATAAGCATGGCGTTCGGGTAATGGAAATATCCGCTTAATCCGAACCAGTCAGTGGTGAGGGGAGCGGAGGCGAGTTGCCGCTCAAAAGCCATGGTTGCAATTTCATCCGTGCCTATTTGCCACGGGATAACGGAGAGATTGATGAGATAGAGCGGGACGAAAATCACGCCAAGGATACCGAGAGGAATAAGATCGCGCCATGTAAAGAGGCGTTCGCGGGCGCGGCGTGCATAAAAAAAAGACACAGCCGTAAGCGCGAGTGACGCAATCCATAAGAGCGCCACGCCGCCGCTAAAACCTCCTCTATAGTAGTAACCGAGCGCCGCTATATTACAGAAGATGCCCGCGCCAAGCGCATACCGGCGTATCCTTATCGTACGGCTATGTCCTTGCACATTTTTTGGTAACCATCCTCCGCTTTATTGCAAAAGGTTCCGAGATCTTTTTTGGAAGTGAGGACGTCAGGCGCGCGGCCGAAAATAGTTTGGTAGCACGCGTCTTTTTCTCCTTTGTCAGTTAAGAGTTGGCAGAAGTGAAGTGCGGCATCCTGACCCGTCGGATCCCAGAAAGCGTCTTGCACCGCGCCGTTGATACATTCGATACGATGATCGCCTTTGAGGACGAAATTACAAGCGGCAATCGCACCCGGCGCGTTCAGCCGGTAGACGCCTCCCACGTCGCGGCCCATGCTTCCGTAACAACTCGGCTGGTAAGAGGCTTTCACCTCCGCGCATTCTGCCGCCACCTTCTCGAAGTTTGCGCCAAAGATTTGGATCATGCGCGAGGTCTGCAGGAAATAACAGGCACCTTTATATTTTTCACCGAGCTTTGGATCATCGCACGGATACTGTGGATCTTTCGAAAGATACTTCGTAAAGTGCGCGGCTGCATCAGCATCCGTGCTTTTTGCGACGTCAGCTTGAGCGAGCCCGCCCACGATGTTTTCCATAAATACGCCGGTCCAGCAGGAGTCCTGCCGTTTTGAGAGCAGGTCACAGCTTTTGAGCGCCTCGGGAAGATCATAACTTGTCCATGCCATGAGGCCATGGCCAATGCCGTGAATGCACTGGTGGCTAAAGAACGGATTTAATTCTGAAGAACAGAGCGTGTTCAAGCTTTGTTCAAGATTCGCGGTGCCGTGTTCTTTAAAGTAGGCTTCGGTTGCGCCATGGTACCAGCCCGAATGGCATTCAGCGCCGCCTTCGCGGAATGCTTTTTCGCCGTACACCTCATACCCGAGGCGTCCGGCTTTATGCGCATTTTGATGGCAGTCGCCGAAACGGGCGCCCAGCTCGTTTAAGTGTTGCATGGTTTTTGCCCCGCCAAATTTTTTAATATAGGAGTAAAGCGCATTTTCATCAGTCCAGATCTTGTCGGATTCCGCTGCAATAGCGCGGTCGTAGGGGCGGGCTCGCCCAAAGGAAAATCCTTTCATAGCTGGGAAAATCCACTGGTTCCAGCCGGCAAGCAAGATAATTCCCGAAATAATGCCAACGGCGTAGATGAGATAGGTGCTTTTTGTTTTTTGTTCTCCTAGTTTCGTCATAGTGTTATCTTCTTATCATAGAAGAACAAAGCGGCTTCGTACAAGAGGATTATCTTTTCATGTTTTTTTTCGGTAGAATACCTAAAGACGTACGAAATGTTACAACCATGATTGATCGAAAGCGAATTCTCATTATCGGCGGCGGATTCGGTGGGATCGCGACAGCATTGGCGCTTGTTCGGCATGGTTTGCTTGCGGGCAGGCAGGTGCCACCGGATATAAAAATTACGCTTGTTTCTGATAAGCCGCATTTTGAATATTTCCCCGCGCTCTATCGCGTGGTGACCGGCAAGTCGCCGCTCGAAGTTTGCATTCCTCTTACGGAGATATTCTCCGGCAGTCAGGTGGAATGCATCGTTGATAAGATTACCAAAGTAGTACCCGATGAAAAGGTTGCGCACGGCGCCTCGGGAAGCCGATATGCATTTGAATATCTTGTGCTTGCCTTGGGCTCCGAGACCTCATATTTCGATATCCCCGGCCTTCAAAAATTTTCATTTGGTTTCAAATCAATCACGGAAGCGCTGCGGTTGAAGCGGCATTTTCATGAGCTCTTCAGCGCGTATAAAGCAGTGAGTCCTGAATCTCGCGCTGACGGGCTTCCCCTGCTTCATTTTGTGATTGTGGGAGCAGGCGCCTCCGGCGTTGAACTTGCGGGCGAACTTTCGCTCTATGCGAAGCGCCTTGCCAAGGAACACGGCGTTCCGGAATCGGCGGTAGAGATCGATCTCATCGAAGCCGCGCCGATGATTCTTCCTGCATTTTCAAGTTCGGTTGCTCTCCGCGTCGCGGATCGGCTCCGTATTCTCGGCGTCAATATTTTTACCAATCGCAGTATGGTCAAGGAAGAAACGGAAGTAATCGTGATGCGCGGCATGGAGATGAAAGCTGATACCGTGATCTGGACGGCTGGCGTGAAGCCGAATGAAATATATAAAAAAATAAAAGAATTCAGCTTCGACAAAAAAGGGAAAGTCATGGTTGACGGGTATCTGCGCGCCACCGGTTTCCCTCATGTGTTTGTGATAGGCGATGGCGCGAGCACGCTCTACGCGGGAATGGCGCAGACCGCAATTCACGACGGCACGTCGGTAGCAGAAAATATCAAGCGTCTCGTTGCGGGAGAGGAGCTTCACGCATACCACCCGAAAAAACCCTTTTACTCGTTTCCCGTTGGACCCGGGTGGGCGGCTACGACGATGGGATCTTTTAGTTTTTATGGAAGAATCGGATGGCTCATGCGTCGGTTAGCTGATCTCCGGTATTTCTTTTCCATCCTTCCTTTTACTAAGGCCATCGCCGCCTTTCGGAGCGGCGATACGCTTTGTGAAACGTGCCCCATTTGTTTTCCGGAAGCTACAAAGGTCGGCCCATTATAATATAAACGCCATAATTATAAAAATCATCATGCTTAATACTAAATCTTCCCATGTTCTTCTCACTTTGCTTCGCATGGCTTTAGGATTCTTATTCTTCTACGCCGGGATTACTAAAGTCTTGAATCCTGCTTGGTCTGCAGCCGGTTATCTTGGCCATGCCCAGGCATTTGCCGGGTTCTATAGTTGGCTTGCGAGCCCGGGCATTATCCCCATTATCAACTTTGTTAATGCATGGGGGCTTACCTTGCTCGGTGTCTCCCTTATTCTTGGCATCGGTGTCCGGTTAAGCTCGATTCTTGGCGCGGTTCTTATGCTTTTGTATTATCTTCCTCTTGGTTTCCCGTATCCGAACGCCAATGCATTCATAGTGGATGAACATATTATCTATGGCCTTACCTTACTCTTTTTTGCGGCGATTCATGCGGGCCGCATAGGAGGGCTTGAAACCTGGTGCACCCATTTGCCGATCTGCCGGACATTTCCAAAGATGAGAGCGTGGATTAGCTGATCAGCCACCGTTTCCTGTTTCGGAGTTATGCACAGGGGCAATAGTGTATACTAAAGAGAAGGCAGTGTATTCATTTCATCCCGTTAGAAATTTTTCTCGTGTAGTTTTGTCATATAAAAATCTTTTTGCAGAAAGAAGATACATTTTTAAAAATAATGTCAGTTGGAATTTCTCACGGATTCACTTCGTCACCTTCCTCGTACCGAGGAACAACATGACTCCTAAAGGTCGAGACTTTTTTAAATACCTTTTTATCCTATGAAGAGAAGAAGAAAAGCAACGAAGAAGCGGAAAACGGCAAAGCGGAAAGTAAAAAGATCAAAGCGACGCCGCAGATAATCTCACTTCCCACGAGAACCGCCCCATCATACTTAAAAAGCGAGGGCGGTTTTTGTTTTAAGGAAGAGTTGAAAACACAAGCGGAAATGGGTAATGTAGAAGTTACTCCCGGGCCTGTAGTATAGTGGCAATACGCGCCCTTCGCATGGGCGAGACACGAGTCCGATTCTCGTCAGGTCCACACCAATTGACTCTTTTTATTGCGGGATGGTAGCGTAAAGTTTGTGTCGGATGATGAGAAGGATCGTACTTTGAAAAAGGGAGAATCATGGAAGCTCGCTGTACGTGCACGATAGAGGAACAAGGGCCCGGCACGTTTGTGCGCCCAGACGCTGGCTACCGGAAACCAAATCCGCATTGCGTTCATTGCGGCGGAAAAGGTTTTGTCGAAGTAACTATGCCGTCCGAAAAAGAAATCAAAGCGGTTTGGATTGGCATCTGCCCGATCTGCGGGTTTAAGAATGGGGTTCATCTTCAGCTCAAAAGGAAATTGCCGCCCGTAGGAAGGCGCGATGCCCCTCCGTGTCTTAATGAGGGCTGTTCCCGAGAGCGTGTTTCTTGGGTGAAGATTGGTTAACGTGAGAGGTGATGAGAAAGGAGTTTTTTTCAATGACTCTTTCAAGAAGAGTTATCTTTCGTTGCATGGATCGCGCGGGTGTATTTGTAAGAGATGAGCACATTGTGTATGCGGGAGGGATGCATGGCGATGAGTGGGTGGCTATTGACGCCTTGCATCGGTATCCGACACTTTTCTCGGAGCTCTGCCAAGAAATCGTAGAACGTTTTTCAACACATCACGCAATGGCAAAACGTCTTTACGGGCATGATGTTCCGGCAATCGAAGTTGTTGCAGGGCCGGCAACCGGAGGGACTCGCATCGCCACATTAGTTGCGGGTTCTTTCTCGAAACTATATGGCACTAAGGTGCCGGGCATTTCAGCTGAGAAAGCCGGGCGGCTGCAGATCGGCGTGTCCTATGTCACACGAGAACCAATCTATGAAAATGCGTTTGTGTTCGCCGATGATGACCGAAATCTCATTGCGGGGAAGCGCGTATTCGTGGTTGATGATGTACTCACCACGGGCGGGTCGGTCGCGAGTGTGGTGGAAGAAGCGCGGAGAGCCGGCGCTTCCGAGGTCGGAGGAGTTGCGGTTTTCGTAAACCGCGGGAATTGCACGTCGCTTGATGTCGGGCGGGTTCCCCTGCTCATTTCTCTTCTGAATCTTAATTGCACGGCCTGGAGCGAGAAAGAGTGCCCGCTCTGCGCGAAGCATATCCCGGTGAATCCGAAGCTTGGCCATGGCAAGGAGTTTTTGGCGCGTCAGGCAAGCATGGCGCGCTAGTATCTCGCTTAGGAACACAAAACCCCGACTGCATTTCGCAGTCGGGGTCTTTTTTTAACGCATACGCTCGTCTGATGGTTACTCAACAGCTACAACAGCGCCGCTCGTGACATCTATGTAGACATTCGTGATTTCAAGATTTTTGGTGCCGACGACGCGCCAGACTTTAATGCCTTCGCGCGTCATGAGTTTTACGGAAAGGATGGTATCAAGCTTGCCGTTCTGCACCGCGAGATCAGTCGCTGCTTTTGCCGTGATTTTCACTCCGGTTTCTTTTTCATCCACAGCCATAACACGAATGGCTTCGCCGACAATTTCAAGCTTTACCTTCTTATCCCCGCCGAGAACGAAATCGGATTTTGTTTCGCCGTTTTCATCCATACCAACCGTGGCATTCGTCTCTACCGTGCCCCCGGTCACGACAACGATATTACCGGCTTTAATTGAAGCATCGGTGTTGTTCCGGCTTTCGAGTTTCACTACGGGCGCGAAAATGATTCTGCCGCTTCCCGTACGATGAAAGGATTGGTCTGCGAGAACGTCGAGGTTCACGCTTGCGGTTTTTTGTGCCGTTACCGTGACCGCACCGATAATCTTTAAGTCGTTTGACGGGAGTTTCGCTTCTTCGGTAGTGCCGCTTGAGAGTACGGTTACTTTGCTGATGGTGAGCCGCACTTGATCATAAGTTCCCGGCTTGACGTCTCCTTCAGCAAGGAGCGAGTTGATACCGTTTTCTTTGAGGCGAAGGAGATCGAATTCTTTCGCTTCATCGCTGACCGTTACCCATCCTTCGGTTTGGCTATGGATGCGCACTTCAGAAACAGCGAGGAAGATTGATTGAATATCGTCGAGTGGAGAAGCGTCATCGGTAAGCGAGAAGACCACATGGCCCTTTGTGGTAGAGTCTGTGGGAGCTATATTTTGATTGCCCCCGATTTTCCAGATAATCGCCGCCCCGAGAATAAGAAGCCCTACGATCAGATATATTTTTTTCATATGTCGTTATCCCGAGATAATGAAATGACCTTTTCAATAAGTATACTCCATGATTTTCTTATTTGTAAAACTAGGGCTCCTTTGACCTCGTCTTTCCGAGTTATCCACATAAACATAACAGATTCTTGCTATACTATAAAGAGGGAGGTTTTTTGAGACAAACCTTACAAAGGTCGAAGCGTATAATTGAGACTACTCGAAATAATTCTTGATATGACTATTCAGACGTGGGTAGATACCCTTGCTGTTTCGCTTCAGAATATGTGGCTCCAAGTTGCGAGCTTTTTGCCTCAGCTTATCGGCGCCATTATCATACTCATCATCGGGCTTATCGTTGCCGCAGGGCTCGAGAAGCTTATTGAGCGCATTGTCTATCACGCGAAAGTTGATTCGCTCTTGCGCCAGGTTGGCATGGAGGGCTTTATGCAGCGAGCTGGTATGCGGCTGAACGCAGGATACTTCTTGGGGCAGCTCGTGTACTGGTTCTTTATGGTTGTTTTTCTTCTCGCTGCTTCTGATATTCTTGGATTTTTATCCCTTTCTTCGTTCTTGAAAGATGTTTTGAACTACATGCCGAGAGCCATTATTGCCGCCCTGATTCTTTTAGCTTCGATCGTTGCCGCGAACTTTGTTCGCGGGCTTGTCCGTTCTTCCATTATGGGCGCCAAGCTTCATGCGGGCCGGACTCTGGGGCTCGTCGCGTGGTGGGGGATTGTTGTGTTTGGCTTCTTGACTGCATTGGTTCAGTTGGGCGTTGCTGTCGAAGTGATTAATACGTTAATCACGGGACTCGTCGCGATGCTTGCTATAGCAGGTGGGCTGGCCTTCGGTCTTGGCGGACGTGATCTCGCTGGCCAATGGTTGACTCGGATGCGTGATGAGATGAATCACCGAGGGTAGCGATAGCCCTGAGACCCCCGCTAGGGGAAACGCAAAAACCGCCGGTGAGGGGCGGTTTTTGCGTTTGTGGATAAAAGCCCCCTTGACACGAATCTCGATGCCTCTATAATGGAAAGTACGAATGAACAATCAACTACATATTGTAAAGCGGCTTCGCGCGTGACTTTTTGACTTCAGCAATGCTGAGAGCCGCTTTCTAAGCGGTTTTTTTGTTCGTTATGGGCTCTACGCCACTCTTTGCTTTCTAAACTTTCTAAGCAGGAAGCGGCGTGCAGCTCAAGAAAGTAATGGTTGGATGACCGTATTTTGAAAATTAAAGATCAAAATAAGTGCAGAAAAAATTGTTTGCGTATCTCGTCGCATGGATGCGCAGATAAAAACGGAGAAAGAAATGAATCTGCTTTTTCCGTTACGAAAAATAGAGCATCTTAAAAAGATGCATGTGGTTAAGTTAGCACCCTCTGCACAAATTTAACGAACATTGATCAGAACAATTTTGTCGATATGCCGCGGCGTGAGGAGCGTTGTGTGCCCAAGCGGGCACATGAGCGACGAGTAACAATGGCAGATTGTAAAATTGTCTGACCGAGACGGAGCTTCGAAATCGGACGATTTCTTTGTTGCTCCTTCTCGGAGCGTCTTCGGACGCACCTCCGTCGTCGCGCCGTGAACTCGCCGCGATTTCGAAATTTCAATGAGTCGCTGAATTTGTGCAGAGGGTGCGTATAAGGGCGTACGGTGGATGCCTTGACATCAAATGGCGATGAAGGACGTGGCGTGGCTGCGATAAGCCTCGGGGAGGTGCTTAGCAACCTGTGATCCGGGGATGTCCGAATGGGAAAACCCCTCTTAGTAAACCTAAGAGACTTTGATACATAAGTGATCGAAGAGCACACCCGCTGAAGTGAAACATCTCAGTAAGCGGAGGAAAAGAAAACAAGCGCGCAAGCGCATATTCCCCTAGTAGCGGCGAGCCAAAAGGGAAGAGCCTAAACTCGTCCTTCGCACTTTGCTTTGCAAAGTGCTTCGGAGCGACAAGCTGCGTAAGTGGCGAAGTCATTTCGTAGCTCTTTGTCGGCAAAGCGCGAAGGATGAGGGTTACAAGATGAGAACACTTTAGGAATATGAAATAGGGTTTCCCCGCCTCGGCGGGGAAATAGTATCCTATTTCATGTTTCTAATAAAGAGTTACAAATTTGTTTGTTAGCTGAATCTGCTGGAAAGCCGAGTCAAAGAAGGTGATAGCCCTGTAAGCGAAAATAAACAAACTCTTGTTTTCATATCTTAAGTACCTCGAGGCAAAAAAACCTTGAGGGAATTCGCGAGTACTATCTCGTAAGGCTAAATACATTTGATGATCGATAGTGAACTAGTACCGTGAGGGAAAGGTGAAAAGCAGGCCGGCGAGGCCGTTGAAATAGAACCTGAAACCGTATGCCTACAAGGAACCGGAGGGCGCAAGCCTGACGGTGTGCCTATTGAAGAATGAGCCAACGACTTTATGTGTGTCGCAAGTCTAAGCCGCCTCAGGCGGTGAAGGCGAAGGGAAACCGAGTGTTAATAGCGCGTCGTCCTCGCAAGAGGACAAAGCGGCATGCGTAAGACCCGAAGCCAGAGCGAGCTTACCCTGGCCAGGATGAATCCGCTGTAACAGGCGGAGGAGGTCCGAACTGGTGAGTTGTGCAAAACTCTCGGATGAGCTGGGGTAAGAAGTGAAAAGCTAATCGAGCCTGGTAATAGCTGGTTCTCTCCGAAATAGTTTTAGGACTAGCGTTGCGATTGATTATTGCGGGGGTAGAGCACTGGATGAGTTGTAAAGGGCGAAAGCCCGACGACTCAATCAAACTCCGAATACCGCAGTAAATTCGCGATAGTCAGAATGTGGGGGCAAAGCTCCATGTTCGCGAGGGAAAAAGCCCAGATCGTCGTCTAAGGTCCCTAAATCTTCGCTCAGTGTGAAAGGTAGTCATTTACCATAGACAGATAGGAGGTTGGCTTAGAGGTAGCCATCCTTTAAAGAGTGTGTAACAACTCACTATTCGATGGTCGATGGCGCCGAAAATGTACCGGGGCTTAAGCGAAGTACCGAAGACACGGGTGTCTTGTGCGTTGCACAAGAACCGACAACTTACAATTAACAATTTACAATGGGGTTCGGAATCCGTATCTCATTGTTTGTTGTTTATCGTTTATTGTTTGTTCTCGCGTAACGCGCGAGGCGCGGTAGGAGAGCATTCCAATCTGCTGTGAAGCCGGATCCGCGAGGACCGGTGGAGCGTTTGGAAGAGAGAATGTTGGTATGAGTAACCACATTACATGTGAGAAACATGTACCCCGAAAATCCAAGGTTTCCGTGGCAATGGCAATCAACCACGGGTTAGGCGATCCTAAGGCAATGGCGAGAGCCGCAGCTGATGGGAAGCCGGTTAATATTCCGGCCCGTCTTTTTTCGCGCGATGGGGTGACGGAGGACATAAGTTGTCGCGCCTTAATGGTTTGGCGTCGCTAGTTTTAAGGAGTGTGTTCCAGGCAAATCCGGGGCACTGTGTTTAATCGCGAACTCCGCGGATTGGCGTAAGATCAGGTTTTACCTGGTTAATGACAGCGAAGAGCCTTCCTAGAAAAACCTCTAAGTTTAGAAAAGAGGCATCGTACCGTAAACCGACACAGGTGGATAGGGCGAGTAGCCCAAGGGGAACGAGTGATTCTTCGTTAAGGAACTCGGCAAAAAAGCGGCCGTAAGTTCGCAATAAGGCCTTCCAGCTCTTATGGCGCAAGCCAAAAGAGCGGGACGCAGCAAAAGTATCTCTGGCGACTGTTTACCAAAAACACAGCTCCCTGCGAACTCTCATGAGGAGGTATAGGGGGTGACACCTGACCGATGCGAGAAGGTTAACGATGGGAGTGCATGTAGTTTACTCTGTATGTGCCCACTGTCCGAAGCCCTCGTCAATGTCAGCGATAACTATAATCGTTCTAAGGTAGCGCAATTCCTTTT